>CAZXVY010000108.1:0-8176 GCA_964644115.1 uncultured Terriglobales bacterium | reverse complement strand
CGGGCCGAGGCACTGCTTCTCGACCTTGTCCGTGCCGGGATCAAGAACGACTTCGAAGCAGTTGTCTTTCCACAGCATCCCAAACTACGTGAGGTAAAGAAGCTACTGCTGCGCCAGGGCGCGGGGTATGCCGCGCTGTCAGGATCGGGCTCGGCGGTCTACGGACTCTTTGCCAGCCGGCAGAAGGCAGCACGGGCTGCGGCGGAGTTGCGGCGCCAGGGGGTTCCGGCGCAGGCCACTCGGACCTTGCCGCGACGAGAATATTGGCGGATGATGTGGACGTAAAGGCCGGTTTTTGGTTTCTCGTTTCTGGTTTTTCGAGAACCCGAAAACGAGAAACCAATAACGAGAAACCGGTTTTGGGCGGTCGACTAATGGTAGGTCAAGTGCCTTTGGAGCACTTTGTCCAGGTTCGAATCCTGGCCGCCCAGCCAGGAAAGGGCAGTGGCCAGTGGCCAGTTGTCAGTTGCCAGTCTGAGTTGCCGACTGGGAACGGGCGGCTTTGGAACTCAACAACGAACCACTGACGACCAACGACTGAATCATGGCGACGATACCCACCACCACGACGGAGAAGAAGGGCCCGCAGGAAGGCCAGCAGCAGCGTCCGCAACAGCGTCCGCAGCGGCGGCCGCAGCGCCCGCGGCGCGACGACAAGATCAAGGTCTTTTCCGGCTCGGCCAACGAGCCCCTGGCCAACGAAATCTGCGCCATCCTGGGGATGCCGCGCGGGCAGTCGCTGGTGTCGCGCTTTTCCGACGGCGAGTGCTACGTGCAGATCCTGGAGAACGTGCGCGGGGCTGACGTGTTCATCGTGCAACCCACTTCCGACCCCGTGGACAGGCACCTGATGGAGCTGCTGTTGATGATTGACGCGCTCAAGCGCGCCTCGGTGCGGCGCATCACGCCCGTGATCCCCTACTTTGGCTATGCCCGCCAGGACCGCAAGGACAAGCCGCGCGCGCCCATCTCCTCAAAGCTGGTGGCCGACCTTTTGACCACCGCGGGCGCGCACCGCGCGCTCATCGTGGACCTGCACGCGCCCCAGATCCAGGGCTTCTTCAACATCCCGGTGGACCATCTGTTCGCCTCGCCGGTGCTGGTGTCGTACTTCCGCGAGCTCAGCCTGCCCAACCTGACGGTGGTTTCTCCGGACGCGGGGGGGGTGGAGCGGGCGCGCTTTTTCGCCAAGAAGATGGACTCGGCGCTGGCCATCGTGGACAAGCGCCGCACCGATAGGAACGTGGCCCAAGTGATGCACGTGATCGGCGACGTGGACGGGCGCACCTGCTTGATCCTCGACGACATCATCGACACCGCGGGCACGCTGGTGAACACCTGCGAAGCGCTGCTGGCAGCCGGTGCGCACGAAGTCCATGCCTGCGCTTCGCACGCCGTGCTCTCCGGGCAGGCGCTGGAGCGCATCTCCGGCTCGCGGCTCCAGCAGGTGGTGGTCACCAACACCATCCCGCTCAAGCCCGCGGCCCAGGCGGAACCCCGCATCAAAGTGCTGTCCGTGGCCGGGCTGATGGCGCGGGCCATCCAGTCCATTCACGAGGAAACTTCGGTGAGCACGCTGTCGAGTTAGGAGTAACTCAGTACCCAGTACCCAGAGGAACAGAGAGAGAAGTATGGGAAAGGCAGAAGTGGTAGTGGCAGCGGAGATGCGCAGCGAAAGCTCGCGCGGCAAGAACGAGTCGCGCCGGCTGCGCCGCAGCGGACGCATCCCCGCGGTGCTTTACGGCGCGCGCAAAAGCTCCGTCGCCGTCACCCTGGATCCGCGGGAAATCAACCATATCCTGCGCTCCGAGTCCGGGCACAACAGCATCTTCGATCTGCAGGCCGGCGGAGAGCGCACCAAGGCCATGATCGTGGACTGGCAGTACGAACCTGTCCGGGGCGCGCTCCTGCACGTGGACCTGAAGCGCATTGCCATGGACCAGATGCTGCGCGTCAAGGTCCCCATCATGCTCAAGGGCGAGGCCGAAGGCGTGAAGCAGCAGGGCGGAATTCTCGAGCAGGTGCTGCGCGAAGTGGAAATCGAGTGCCTGCCCGGCGACATTCCCGGACACGTCGACGTGGATGTTTCCCATCTGGTGTTCGGGGTGGTGGTGCGGGTTTCGGACCTGCCGCATTCGGAGAAGCTCAAGTTCCTCTCCGACGCCAATTATCCCGTGGCCCACATTGTGGCGGTGAAGGAAGAAGTGGTGGTCGCGCCGGAAGCCGCGCTGGACGCGACGGCGGCGGCCGCGGTCCCGGCCGAGCCCGAGGTCATCAAGAAGGGCAAGCAGGAGACGGAAGAGGAAGCAGCCGCGGCGGCTGCCGAAGCCGGCAAGCCGGAGAAGAAAGAGAAGGAAAAGAAAGAGAAGGAAAAGAAATAGCGCTTGTCGAGTTGCGCTGAGGGATCGTCGCGGGCGTGAAGCTGATCGTCGGTCTGGGCAACCCGGGCATGGAGTATCAGTTCACGCCGCACAACGTCGGGTTTCTGGCGGTGGACCGCATCGCGGAGCAGTGCGGCGCGCGGGTCAACAACCGCCGCTGCCGGTCGCTCACCGCGGGCGCAACCTTCGGCGGCCAAGCCGTGGCCCTGGCCAAGCCGGAGACCTGGATGAACCTGAGCGGCATGGCGGTGCGCGAGCTGGTGGAAGAGTTTGACGCCGACCCGCCGCAGGACCTGATCGTGATTTACGACGAACTGGACCTGCCGCTGGGCGGAATGCGCATCCGGCAGCGCGGCGGATCGGCCGGGCACAACGGCCTGGAGTCCATCCTGGGAGCGCTGGGAACGGATGAGTTCCTGCGCATCCGGCTGGGCATCGGGCCGCAGCACAAGCCCGCGGACGGAGCCCGCTACGTGCTCTCGCCCTTCCGCAAACCGCAGTATGGGGTGGTGGACGAGATGCTGGAACGCGCCGCGGAAGCGGTGAAGGCGGTCCTGGAAAGCGGCCCGGCTGCGGCCATGAACCGCTTCAACCAGAAGCCCAAGGCAGCAGAAGACAAAGTTTAGGAGAGTGGGGACAAGGAATGCAACGAACCTATGAAGTGATGTTCATCGTGCGGCCGGACATGCTCGACGAAGAAGTGGACAAGCTGATTTCCGCGCTGGAGAGCGGCGTGAACACCGGCGGCGGCACGGTGAAGATTGTGGAGCGCATGGGACGCCGGCGCCTGGCCTACAAGGTGCGCAAGTTCCAGGACGGCAACTACGTGCTGTTCACCGTATTCGGCTCGGGCGAAACCATTCACGAGCTGGAGCGCAGGCTGCGGGTCACCGAGCCGGTGATCAAGTTCCTCACCGTGCGCACCGACGAGGAAGACAAGCGGCTGGAGAAAGTGAAGAAGATCCGCGCCTCGCGGGTGCGCCGCAGCGCGGCCCCTGCCGAGGCCGGCGGCGAGCCCGCGGCCGCGGTCGGAGCCTGAAGGGGAGTAGCCCGGCCCTGTAGCCCGGCCGTCCCGCATGTACGGGACCGGGCCCAGTGAGATCGTGTGGAAGCGGGCGATCTCGTCCGCTCAGGAAGCAGAAAAGGAGAAGCATGGCAGACGAAATCCAGAAGAGTTCCGAAGTCCCCGCTGCCCCACCGGCGCCTTCCGGCGGGCCCGGCCCGGGTCCGGGTTCCGGTCCGGGTTCCGGTCCGGGTCGCGGCTCGGGTCGCGGGCCGGGCGCAGGTCCGCGGCGCGGGCCGCGCCCCGGCGGTCCGCCGCGCGAAGGCGGGCGCAAGTTCTTCCGCCGCCGCAAGGTGTGCAAGTTTTGCGTGGAGAAGATTGACGCCATCAACTACAAGGACGTCCGCATGCTGCAACAGTTCGTGGGCGAGCGCGGCAAGATCGTGCCCCGGCGCATCAGTGGCGTGTGCACGCCCCACCAGCGCCGGGTTTCCGACGCCATCAAGCGGGCGCGCAACATCGCCCTGCTGGCGTTTTCGGGCAGGTAGTACCCAGTACGCAGTTCCCAGTGCCCGACGTGGCGCCGGGTTGAAGATTGAATCATTGAGGGATTGAATCATTGAATCATTGCGCGACGCTCGGGCCGCGGTGAGGCTTCTGATTCAAATCCTTCAATGATTCAATGACTCAATGATTCAATAGGAATTGCCAGGAGCCATTTTCATGGAAGTCATTCTGAAAGAAGACGTAGCCAAGCTGGGCCATCGCGGCGAGGTGGTAAAAGTGGCCGACGGCTACGGCCGCAACTACCTGCTGCCGCGGCGCCTGGCCATCGAGGCCAGCGCCGGCAATCGCGCGGTGATCGAGCAGATGAAGGTCTCCGCCCAGAAGCGCAGCGCGCGCGAAAGGGCCGACGCCGAGGGCCTGTCCAAACAACTCGAGGGCGCCGCGCTCTCCTTCACCCGCAAGGCCGGCGAACAAGATCACCTGTTCGGCTCCGTCACTTCGGGTGACATCGCCGAGGCCCTCGCTTCCCAGGGCTTCACCGTGGACCGCCGCAAGATCCAGCTCGACGAGCCCCTCAAGAACCTGGGCGAGTTCGCCGTCAACATCAAGCTCCACCGCGACATCACCGCCAAGGTCAAGGTGGTGGTGGCCAAGGAAGCCGAGTAACGATGTGCGATGTCTGATGTCTGATGTGCGATGTTTCACCGGCCGCTCGTGACTTCGCACATCGCACATCGCACTCAGAACTGGTTTGGCCCTGCTGACATCCTCGCAAAAGCAAACCCAAGATCCCTCGGCACGCCCTCTCCCGCCGCGCGGGATCGGGCGGCTCGGGATGACAAACGAAAGAAGGGCTGTGAACGCCGGGCCGCTGCGCGGCTCAGGCTGAAGCCAAGAGCTACCGAGCCCGGTTCTCCCACCGGCGGAGGATGTCGACACCTCCTCCTACCTCCTAGAAGGTGGACTTCCAGCCCTTTGCCGACGCTCACAAATCTCGCGCCAACCCGTCCAAGGTGGTGTAGGGAAGCGACTAATTGGGGCATACTGATGGGGCCCCGGGTGTCCATGCAGGAGAAAACATGCCGGCCGAAGCCGGGGCTTTGCAGCAAACGGTAGGCGGCGGATCCGGAATTATCCCCGCGCGGGGGGCGATGGCAAGCCAGAGTTTGAGCCGGGTGGACGACAGCGCCCTGATCCGGGAAGCGCAGCGCGGCAACCGCGCCGCCTTCGAGGAGTTGGTGCGGCAGTACGACCAGGCGGTGCTGCGGCTGGCCCTGAACCTGATGCGCTCGGAACACGACGCCCAGGACATCTACCAGGAAGCCTTCCTGAAGGCCTACCGCAACGTGGGCAACTTCCGCTTCGAGTGTTCGTTCTACACCTGGATTTACCGCATCGTGGTGAATCTTTGCCTGGACCAGATGCGCAAACGCCAGGTGCGGAAAGAAGACGCGCCCGTAGCCGTGGACCGCCACGGCACGGAGTACAACCTGCTGGACGCGGTGCCGGATGACCGCGCCGGGGCGAACCCGGAGCGCGACCTGATGCGCCGCGAGCTGGGCGCGAAGATCGCGCGCGCGCTCGACCGGCTGACGCCGCGCGAGCGCATGGTGTTCGAGCTCAAGCACTATCACGGCCTCAAGTTGCGCACCATCGGCGAGATGCTGGAAACCACGGAAGACACCGCCAAGAACACGCTGTTCCGGGCCACGCAGAAACTGCGGGGCTCGCTGGCGGAGATGCGATAAAGGAGCAGGGTCATGAACTGTGAATGGGTGAAGGCCAGCGTAATTGATTACCTGTACGACGAACTGGCCGACGACGCGCGCTACGAGATGGAACAGCACGTGGAGCGCTGCGCCGCTTGCGCGCAGGAACTGGAGTCGGCGCGGGCTTTCAAGTCGTCGCTTACCGCGCTGCCCCGCGTGGAGCCCTCGCCCAATCTCCTGGCTTCCTCACGTATGCGGTTGCAGGAGGCGCTGGAAACCACCGAGCAGGGATTTGGCTGGCAACGCTTCTTCGATCCCGCCTCCTGGCTGCGGCAGATGAAGTTCTCGCCCGCTCTGGCCGCCATGATCCTGATGGTGGGATTCGGCGTGGGTGTGGCCACCACCTTCAACCTCAAGAATGGCGCCGCGACGACGCCCCCGGAAGGTGTGGCGCCGTCGGAAGCGGCCATCGCCGGCATTCGCTCCATCAGCCAGGAGCCGGGCAGCAACCGGGTCCAGATCCAGTACGACAGGGTGCAGCGCGAGTCGCACCAGGGCTCGCTCGACGATCCGCGCATCCAGGAGCTGCTGCTCTATGCTGCCCGCAACAACTCCAACTCCGGCCTGCGCCTGGACTCCATTGACCTGCTGACCGCCAAGCCCGACGACAACCGCGTACGCGAGGCCCTGATGTACGCCCTGCGTTACGACCGCAATCCGGGCGTGCGGCTGAAGGCCCTGGAAGGCCTGCGTCCTTACGTGGCCGGCGACGTGCGCGTGCGCGATGCCGTGCTGGAGGCGCTGGTAAACGATCCCAACCCGGGGGTGCGCACCCAGGCCATCCAGTCGCTGGAGCCGGTGAGCGCCGACGGCAGCGTGCGCGTGGCCCTGCAAGGTCTGGCCACCCGCGACCAGAGCCCGTACATCCGTCGTGAATCGCAGCGCGTGCTGGATGCGCTGCCGGAGATTGACTAGGAAAGTTTCGCCGTGCAGTGGAATTAAAATCCGTTCGGGTTTTCAAGGAGTGGAGTTGAATCGAATTCTTCAATTCGCAATCGTTCTTCTGCTGGCGGGCATCAGCGTCCAGGCGCAGACTGCGACCTCGGACGCGCCGGTGGCCGTCCAGTCCCGTTTCTATCAGGAAGGAAACAAGTGGGTGGAGGAAATTACAGGAACGCTCACCTCGGCGAAGGGCTTCAAGCTGATGACCGACTTGGGCGGCATCGAGATCGAAGGCGCTGCCCAACCCAACATCACTTACGTAGTCCGCAAGCGCGCCTATAAGGCGTCCGAGCAGGAGGCCAAGCGCATCCTGGCGGAGTTCCAGGTCCGCGCCTCGCGCACTTCGGAAGCGGCCGTGCTGGTGGGTGACCTGTCGGAAACGCACTCTCCCCTGCACAAGAAGCTGAGCGCTGAGTTTCTGGTCCGCGTTCCTCAGGAGCTGCTGTGGGTGAAGGCGGCTACCGACGGCGGCGGCGTGCGAGTGAAGAACATTGCCGGCAAGGTGTATGCCATGACCGCGGGGGGCGGCATCACGCTGGACGCCATCGGCGGGCCGGTGGTGGCCGAGACCGCGGGCGGCGGCATTGAGGTGGGCTGGCTGGGCAGCGATGCCGTGCTGCAAACCGCCGGCGGCGGGGTTACCGTAAAGTCGGTGAAAGGCAAGCTGGTGGTGGAGACCGGCGGAGGAGGCATTGCCATCGGCGCGGTGGGCGGACCGGTGACCGTCAGCACGCAGGGCGGCGGCATCGCGGTGGATGAATGTGGCGGCACGCTGCATGCGGAAACCCAGGGTGGCGGCATCGCCATTGGTTCGGCGAACGGCGCCGTGGTGCTCAGCAGCCAGGGCGGCAGCATCCATTTGAATGGGGCCAAGGGTCCGGTGCGGGCGGAGACCATGGGCGGCGGCATGAAGCTGCTCAACCTCACCCACGGCGTCAACGCCGAAACCATGGCCGGCTCCATCATTGCCCAGTTCGTGGGCGGGCGGGACACCTTTACCGCCTCTTCGCTGGAGACCTCCAACGGCGATGTGATCATCTATATCCCCGCTGGCCTGGGGGTGAACCTGGAAGCCGAAATTGAACTGGCCGACGGCCACGCCATTCACACGGATTTCTCCGAGGTCCGCGTTACCAGCGAAGGCGGCCCGTACGGCCCAAAACAGATTTCCGCCGTGGGCGCCATCAACGGCGGCGGACCGCTGCTCAAGGTGCACACCACCCTGGGCAGCATCACGATTCAGCGCGGGAAGAAGTAGCAGCCTGGCGGCAACTGAAAAACAGGAAGGATCAAAATGACTAAAGCATGGAGCATGTTCCTGGTGATGGTGATGGCGCTGGCGACCCTGCCGGCGTGGGCGCGAACTTCGCAGGTCTTGTGGCTGGGCGCGGATTCGGAGACGCCGGAAGCGGTGGTGATCGCGGGCGAAGATGCGGAGGCGCCGCGCGCGCCCGGGGGCGCCTTTTTGGGCGTGGACATCGAGGACGTCACCGCGGACCGCGTCGCCGCCCTCAAGCTCAAGGAAGAGCGCGGCGTCGAGATCAAGGTGGTGGACCAGGACGCGCCCGCCGGCA
>CAZXVY010000107.1:6832-8317 GCA_964644115.1 uncultured Terriglobales bacterium | reverse complement strand
CCGGTTCTTCATCGCGGTCGCCGGACTCACGGTGGCGTTCCTGGCGGCGGTGTACTCCACCGTGTTCCGCGAGCAGGGCAATGTGCTGGGCGTGGCCATTGCCGCGTCGGCGGCGCTGCTGATTGCCGGGGTCGTAGCTCTGACCACCGTCCCCTACCTGGCGCGGCGGGTGGCCCTGGAGCGCATGCGCCAGGTGTTTGACTACGACCTCACGCGGGAGGGCATTGTGTACCTGGTGGTGGCGCTGGTGATCGGCGTAGCCGCGCTCAACACCGGCAACAACCTGCTGTTCATCGTGCTGGCGGCCATGCTGGCGGCGGTGATTGCTTCCGGCGTGGCCTCGGCGGGAGTGCTGCGGGGACTGGAACTGGAAGTCTCCCTGCCGCCGCACATCTTCGCCGGCAGCCCGGTGAGCGGGCGCATCATCCTGACCAACACGCGCCGCTCCTCGGCTTCGTTTTCCGTCAGCGTGGTGCCGCCCCGTCAGAAGAAGAAACACAAAAAGCACTGGAAGTGGCAGCGCTCGGCGTTCGGGTTTCCCTTCAAGCGGTCGCCGGAGAAGCAATGGTTCCGGCTGCAGGATTGGGACGTAAGCCGGGTGGAGGACGAGCCCCTGCGGTCGGGAATCCTGAGCGGGCCGGTGTACTTTCCCTACCTGCCGGCGAAGTCAGCGGAGACCGCGGAGATCGAAGTGCACTTCCGGCGCCGGGGATGTTATCAGCAGGACGGCTTCGGGGTGGCCACGCGCTTTCCGTTCTCGTTCCTGGTGAAGACCCGGCTGGTGCCGTTGAAGCGCGAGGTGATCGTCTATCCCTCGGTGGATCCCACGGACGAGTTTTTCGAAGTGCTGCCCATGATCACGGGCGAGTTCGAGGCGTTTGTGCGCGGGCGCGGGTACGGACTGTACCGCATCCGCGAGTACGAGCCCGGCGACACGGCGCGCCACGTCCACTGGAAGGCCTCGGCCAAGACGCAGACCCTGAAGGTGCGTGAGTTCACGCGCGAGGACGAACGCAAGCTGCGCATCGTGTTTGATAATCCGCCGCCGGGCGGGGTCGCGGAGCCGAACTACGAGAACGCCGTGGCCCTGGCGGCCTCGCTGGCCTGGCACTTCGACCAGGAGGACACCGACCTCTCCTTCGCCGCCTCCGGCTACCCGGGCGCGGCCGACCTGCACGAGTTCCTGCGCTACCTGGCGCTGGTGGAGCCGCGCCAGGCCGGATCGGTGCTCGACGATCTGGAAGTCACCGACGACTACAACGTCATCCTCACCGCGCGCCCGCGCGGATCCATCCCGACGCGGCTGTGGGCGTGCTCGTATTTCGTGTTCATCGAGAAGGATGGTGAGGTTGCGGCTGCGGCCGAGGAGGCTTCGACGAACCGCGGTGAAGCTCCGAAGCCGGCTTGAGGGGTGCGCCGGGTCAAAGACCCGGCGCCACACAGGTCGCGCCCTTACGCGAAAGTACAGGGACCTTGCGGGTGAGA
>CAZXVY010000107.1:0-6822 GCA_964644115.1 uncultured Terriglobales bacterium | reverse complement strand
ATTTCCGCGGCAACTCGAGCCTGCGAGCCGACATCTCAGGTTGTCAGGCCGCCGTGGGCGGAGGTAGGATGAGACTTTCCTGACGCGCGTGCGGTTTTCTACAAACCAGTTCCTCTTTCAACCTTAGGGAGAAACGATCATGAAACGCAATTTCGCTATGTTGCTGGCCTTGTTGCTCGCGGGCGCGCTGGCCACGCCTTCCGCGCTCGCCTGGCAAGGTTCCAAGAAGAAGAGAACCACGAAGGTCACTTCTCCGGTGGTGCCGGCGGGTACAGAAGTCAGCATGCGCATTATTGATGACCTGAACAGCGCCAACGCGCAGGCCGGCGACGAATTCCACGGCACGCTGGTGGAGCCCATGGTGGCGGACGGCAAGACGCTCTACGCCAAGGGCAGCGAGGTGAGCGGGCGGGTGGTGGCGGCGCGGGACTCGGGCCGGCTGAGCCGCCCGGGCATCCTCGAGCTGGAACTCATTTCCGTGAAGTCCGGCGCCAAGCAGTCCAAGCTGACCACGGAGAGCGTCAAGATCGAGGGCAAGTCGCACACCAAGAGCAACGTCACCAAGATTGGCGGGGGCGCGCTTGCGGGCGCCGTTATTGGCGGCCTCGCGGGAGGCGGCAAGGGCGCGGCCATCGGTGCTGCCGTGGGTGCGGCGGCGGGAACGGGCGTGGCGGCGGCGACCGGGAAGCAGGAAGCCAAGGTGGAGTCGGAAGCGGTGCTGAACTTTGTGACCATCGAGCCACCGCCCGCGGCCTCTGCTCCGGCTCCGGCTTCCGCCGGAGCGGCGCCGGGCGAGGCGAAAGGCAAGTCAGGCGAGTCCAAGAGCGGAGCGGTGAAGTCCTACGACGACGACGATCCGGAGGCGTACAGCTTCAGCGCGCGCGACCGCCGGATGATCCGCAACTGCTTCCAGGACAATGCCTCCGGCCTGCCTCCGGGCCTGGCCAAGCGCGAGAAGCTGCCGCCCGGACTCCAGCGCCAGTTGGCGAAGAACGGCACCTTGCCGCCGGGCCTGCAGAAGAAGGTGCAATCGCTGCCCGAGGTGTGCGAAAACGATCTGGCGCGCCTGCCGCGCGACCTGGAACGCGTGGTCTTCAGCCGCAGGGTGATGATCATCAACGCGGCCTACAAGATCCTCGACCTGTTCGACCTGGACGAGGAATAGCGGGACCGCAAAGGACAAAAGGCAACCACGAAGGACACGAAGGGCACGAAGGGAGTCGGCGATTCTGTAATTTTAGTGATTTGTGCGAGTAGCCTGGTGAGGGGCATCCGCGCCATACGGCAAGCCAAAACCAAGATCCCTCGACTGCGCCCCGCAAAGCGGGGCTGCGCTCGGGATGACAATTCTCAGGAAATAGACCGGTTCTAGTATGATAGTGCGCTTCTGCGACGCGGGAGGCGCCTCATGCCCACGATCCACGACCTGGTGAAGGAGCGCACGGTGTACAGCGTGAACGCCGGCGACAGCGTGATGCAGGCCGTCCACATAATGGTGGACAAGAACATCGGCGCGGTGGGGGTGCTGCGCGATGGCGAACTGGTGGGCGTCTTCTCCGAGCGCGACCTGATGAAGCGGGTGGTGGCGGCGGGCCGCGGGCCGGGCTCTACCGAGGTTTCCGAAGTCATGACCCCGCGCCCGCGCACGGTCTCTCCCAACGAAACCTTCGAGAACTGCATGTTCATCATGCGCGAGCACGGCTTTCGCCACCTGCCGGTGGTGGAGGAGGGCAAGCTCTACGGACTGGTGTCGCTGCGCGACCTGCTGCTGCGCGTCGTGGACCAGATCGCAGCCGGCCGGAAAGCGGCGTCGTAGGAAGAAAGCAGAAAGCAATAAGCAATAAGCAATAAGCAGTAAGCAATAAGCAAGAAGCAGTAAGCAAGAAGCAATAAGCAATAAGCAGTAAGCAATAAGCGACAGGCCACTGCTGGGAGGGTCCCGCCACCTGCGGCCTGCAGCCTACCTCCTACCTCCTCCCTCCTACCTCCTCCCTCCTCCCTCCTCCCTCCTACCTCCTCCCTCCTGCTACCTGACACCTGCTTCTGAGCTACAATCGCCGCAGATTTCCTCCTCCATGAACTTCTCCGCAGTAGTGAAGCGGCTTTGCAAGATCGCCGGCACCGACGCCGTGCTCGACCACCCCGAAGACCTGATGCTCTACGAGTACGACGCGGGACAGGCGCGGGCGACGCCGCACGCGGTGGTTTTTCCCCGGACCACCGAGCAGGTTTCCGCCATCATGAAGCTGGCGACGGAGACGGGTGTGCCCATCGTTCCGCGGGGCGCCGGCACCGGATTGAGCGGCGGCTCAATTGCGCGCGAGGGCGGAATCATTCTGGGCTTCGCGCGCATGAACCGCATCCTGGAGATTGATCTTGCAAACCAGCGCGCGGTGGTGCAGCCGGGCGTGGTGAACCTTGACTTGTCGAATGCGGTGCTGGGTGACGGCTACTACTTCGCTCCCGATCCTTCGAGCCAGAAGGCGTGCACCATCGGCGGTAATGTGGCGGAAAACTCGGGCGGGCCGCACACCCTGGCCTACGGCGTTACCGTGAACCACGTCACGGGCCTCGAAGTGGTGCTGCCCGACGGGCGGATAGTGGAATTCGGCGGCAAGGTGCTGGACGCATGTGGCTACGATCTCACCGGTTTCTTCGTGGGCTCGGAGGGCACAATTGGCATCGCCACGAAAATTACGGTGAAGCTGACGCGGCTGCCGGAGTCCGTGGTCACCATGCTGGCGATTTTCAACACCATCGAAGACGCGGCGAACACCGTGGTAGCGATCACTGCGGAAGGCATCACGCCGGCGGCGCTGGAGTTGCTCGACGGATGGACGCTGCGCACGGTGGAAGAAGCCACCCACGCCGGCTATCCCATGGATTGCGGGGCCGTGCTGCTGATCGAAATCGAGGGTCTGCGCGAAGAAGTGGAAGAACAGGCGGAGGCGGCGCGGGCCGTCTGCCTGCGGGAGAAAGCCCGCGAAGTGCGGCGCGCGCGTGACGAGCGCGAGCGCCAGTTGCTGTGGTCGGGACGCAAGAACGCCTTCGGCGCCATCGGGCGGGTCTCGCCGTCGTACTACGTGCAGGACGGAGTGATCCCGCGCACCCGCGTGCCCGACACGCTGCGCCACATCGCGAAGGTGGCGCAGAAATACCGGCTCACCATCGGCAACATCTTTCATGCCGGCGACGGCAACCTGCACCCGCTGATCCTCTTCGACACGCGCGACCCCGATCAGACCCGGCGCACCCTGGCCGCCGGCAAGGAAATCCTGGAGTACTGCGTGAGCGTGGGCGGCTCCATTACCGGCGAGCACGGCGTGGGCATGGAGAAGAACGAGCTCATGCCGTTGATCTTTACCGGCGATGACCTGGAAGTGATGACGCGGCTGCGCAACGCCTTCAACCCGCGCTCCATCCTGAATCCGCAGAAGATCTTGCCCGCCACGCGGAGCTGCCGGGAGACGCTGGCGTCGGAGCATCCGCGCGCCGGGCTGGGAGAAGCGCCGCGCCCGGGAGCAGGCGCATGAGCGCGGCCCGCGTCGCCGTGTCGCTGGGCAGGGAACTGGCCGCCATCTGCGGGGAAGAACACGTGAGCGAAGATCCCGCGGCGCTGGTTTCGTGGGAGATTGACGGAGTCGTGCCCGGGGCGGCGGTGGAGCCGGCAAGCGCGGAAGAAGTGGCGGCGATCTTGCGCCTGGCGACGGCGCACGACCTGGTGGTGGCGCCGTGCGGAGGCTTTACGGCGCAGGCCACGGGCGCTGTGCCGCCACGCGTGGACATCCTGCTGCGCACCTCGCGCCTGCGCGGCGTCCGCTACTACGACCCCGGCGATCTCACCTTCGGCGCGGAGGCGGGCATCACCATCGCGGAAATCGGCCAACGCCTCGCGGAGAAAGCGCAGTGGCTGCCGCTGGACGTGGCGCAACCTCAGTCGGCGACGCTGGGCGGAGTGTTGGCCACCGCCGCGCACGGGCCCCTGAAGCACTCGTTCGGCGGAGTGCGCGAGTTCTGCATCGGAGTGAGTTTTGTGACCGGCGACGGCACGCTGGCCAAAGGCGGCGGGCGGGTGGTGAAAAACGTGGCCGGCTACGATCTGATGAAGCTGCTCATCGGGAGCCAGGGGACGCTGGGAGTGATCGTCGCGGCGAACTTCAAGGTATTCCCGCGGCCGCGACAGACGCGCACCTTCGCGGCTGAGTTTGCGGAACTCGAGGACGCCATGCGCTACCGCGATCGTGTGCTGCGTTCGGCGCTGCGGCCGTTGTGCCTGGAACTGGTGTCGCCGCGCGCCGCCGAGTACCTGACGGAGACGCTGCCGGTGGCGCGCGACGTGGACGAGGTCATGCCCGAACATCCGAGGGGAACGGCGCTGGGTCCGTGGCAGGTGCTGGTGCGTGCCGCGGGCAGCGAAGCCGTGCTGGCCCGATATCGGAAGGATTTGGGCGAGGATGTAGCGCGCGAACTGGAGCGGGAAGCGGAGGCGCAGGTGTGGCGCTGCATCTCCGGATTTTCTGCCAGCATTCTGGCGCGCCATCAGAACGCCATGATGCTCGACCTGAGCCTGCCCATCGCGTCGGTGAGGGACGCGCTGGCCGCCGCCGAGCGCGCCGCGCTGGAGAACAATTTCCTGTGCGCAGTGGTGGGGCGCGCGGGCGTCGGATCGCTGGAGATGGGGTTCATTCCGTTGCTGGTGGACCCGCCGTCGGCCATGCAGTATGCCCATGCGGCTTCCAACCTGCGCGGCACACTGCCGCGCGATGCGTCGGCCGTGGTCACCCGCTGCCCGCGCGAAGCCAAGCTGCACTTCAGCCCCTGGGGCTCGACGCCGACGGACATGGACTCCATGCGCGCCGTCAAGCGCGCCCTCGATCCGGCGAATGTGCTGAACCGGGGGAGGTTCGTGGTGTAGGCGTTTTTCACCGCCGAGCACGCCGAGACCGCGGAGAAAGGCAAAAGCTCACCACGAAGGACACGAAGGTTACACGAAGGGTGGGATCGGCGAATCGACAGTCAGGCGTCAGGAATCAGAAATCGCAAATCACAAATCAGGAATCGTCAATCGTCAATGAACCAATCGTCAATTTCCAATCCGGAAGCTTCCAACCGCGAGTCGCACTTCACGTCGCCCGACCGGCCGACGTGGGACCTGTACTCGGTGTGCATTCACTGCGGGCTGTGTTTGAACCACTGTCCTACGTATCGGGTGCTGGGGATGGAGGCGGACTCGCCGCGCGGGCGCATCTACCAGGTGCTGCAGGTGGACGCGGGGCGGCTGGCCATCGGCGATTCGTTCGTCACCCACATTGACCGCTGCCTGGACTGCCGGGCGTGCGAGACGGCGTGCCCGTCGGGCGTGGAGTACGGACGCATCGTGGAGCGCGCCCGCGCCGAAATCGAGCAGAACTACCAGCGCCCCCTGCTGGAGCGCGGGCTGCGGCGCTTCTTCTTCCGGCGGTTGCTGCGCGACTACTCGATGCTGGAGCGCGGCGCGCGGGTGTTGCGCTTCTACCAGCGCTCTGGATTGGAGTCTCTGGTGCGCGCCAGCGGCCTGCTCAAGCTGCTGGGGCTGGCCGAGGTGGCGGCGCTGGCGCCGCGCATCAGCGAGCAGCCGTTCTTCCCCGAGTTCGGGAAGAACTTTCCCGCCATCGGCAAGCGGCGGGCGCACGTGGCCTTCCTGGGAGGATGCGTGGCCAGCGTGGCCTTTGCCGAACTGAACCGGGCCACGGTGCGCGTGCTGCAGCAGAACGGCGTGGAGGTGCTTGTGCCCGCGGCGCAGGTATGCTGCGGGGCGCTGCAGGCGCACGCCGGCTTCCGCGAAGAGGCGCGCGAGCTGGCCAGGACCAACATTGAAGTGTTTCTCGACGGCTTCGACGCCGTGGTCACCAACGCCGCAGGCTGCGGGGCCACGCTGAAGGAATACGACGATCTGTTAGAAGGCGATGCGGAGTACGCAGAGCGAGCCCGGCAGTTCACCGCCAAGGTGAAGGACGTGACTGAGTTTCTGGCGGAGCTGGGCCTGCGGGAGCCACCCAGGAAACTGGCGCGCCGCGTGACCTATCAGGACCCGTGCCATCTGGCGCACGGGCAGCAGGTGCGCTCGGCGCCGCGCGAGCTGATGGCGGCTATCGGAATCGAACTGGTCGAGATGCCGCACTCCGACCATTGCTGCGGCAGCGCAGGCATCTATAACGTGACGCAGAACGAGCTGGCCATGCAGATCCTCGAGGCCAAGATGGACGACGTGGCCACAACGTCCGCCGACGTTATCGCCACCGCCAACGTGGGCTGCATGCTGCAACTGCGCGCGGGCGTCGCTCGCCGCGGATTGAAGATGGAAGTGAAGCACGTGGTGGAGCTGTTGGACGAAGCGTATGGAAGTGAATCATTGAGCGATTGAGTCATCGGATCATTGGGTCCTTTGGTGGGGCCCGTTACACAATATCCGCGGCTTTGTCCACGTCGGACACGCCCATGATGATGAGCGCGCGGCTGTCGCCTTTGAGGATGGAGCCGTAGCAATACGTGATGTTGATGCCCTTGTCGGCAAGCTTACGCGTCACCTTGCCCAGCGCGCCCGGGCGGTCGGTGAGGCGGACGGCCACGGCGTCTTCCTCGCGGTAGGAAAGCTTCAGGTTGTCGAGCACTTTCTTGGCGGTGACCAGGGGCGTGGCCACCAAGCGAATGCCGCCGGGCTCGTCAGGAGCGGCCATGACGGCGCTGATGTTTACGGCCACGGCGGCGAGCTCGCTGCAGATGCGTGCCAGCACGCCCGGTTTGTTCTCGGTGTGGATCAGAAGTTGAGTGACGCGAGCCATG
>CAZXVY010000106.1:7828-8474 GCA_964644115.1 uncultured Terriglobales bacterium | reverse complement strand
GAAACCAGAAACGGGAAACCAGAAACCAGGCCCGAAAACCTGCTACCCTTCTTCGCGTTTCCTGACACCTGAGGCTGAACCATGGCATACATTCAATTTCTGGGCGCGGCGGGGACGGTAACCGGATCGAAGCACCTGGTGAACACCGCGGCCGGCGGAGGCGAGCACGGCTTCCAGGTGCTGGTGGACTGCGGCATCTTCCAGGGACACAAGCAATGGCGCGAGCGCAACTGGCAGGACCTGCCCATTGGGGCGAAGCAGATTGACGCCGTCATTCTCACCCACGCCCACATGGACCACGCGGGATGGGTACCGCGGCTGATCAAGGAGGGGTTTCGGGGCGCGGTCTATGCGACTCCGCCCACGGTGGACCTGTGCGGCGTGCTGCTGCCCGATTCCGGCCGCCTGCAGGAAGAAGAGGCCGAGTTTGCCAACCAGAAGAAGTCTTCCAAGCACAGTCCCGCGCTGCCGCTTTACACCTTCGACGAGGCGAACGAGAGCCTGAAGTATTTCAAGCCGGTGGAATTCGGGAAAACGGTGGAGCTCTCACCTGAACTTTCCTTCCGCTACCTGCACGCCGCGCACATTCTGGGATCGGCGATGGTGGAGATGACGCTCACGATGGGAAGCATCCGCCGCCGGCTGC
>CAZXVY010000106.1:0-7818 GCA_964644115.1 uncultured Terriglobales bacterium | reverse complement strand
GCGACACCGGCTTTTTCGTGGAAGGCGACAACGTGCTGTTTTCGGGCGACGTGGGCCGGGTGCGCGACACCGAGATCGCGCCGGGCAGGGTGATCTCCACCGGCCCCGACGACGTGGGCGAGGTGGACGTGCTGCTGGTGGAATCCACTTACGGCAATCGCCGCCATCCGGACACCGATCCGCGGCCGCAACTGGCGCAGATTGTGCGCGACACTGCCAAACGCGGGGGCACGGTGGTGGCGCCCGCCTTCGCCGTGGAGCGCACCCAGAAACTGCTGTTCATGCTCAAAGAACTGATGGAGAAGGGAGAAATTCCGCGCATCCCGGTCTACGCCGACAGCCCCATGGCCATCAAGGCGGTGAAGATCTTCATCGAGCACGAGAGCGAATTCAGCGAAGCCACTCGCAGCCTGGTGGCCGCCTACGGCTCGCCGCTCCAGTGGGAAGGGTTCTCCTTCGCGTCTACGCGGGAGGAATCGAAGAAGATCAACGAAGCGCGCTATCCCGCGGTGATCATTTCTTCGAGCGGCATGGTCACCGGAGGGCGCATCCTGCACCATCTCAGGAACCGGCTGCCGGATCCGCGCAATCAGGTGCTGTTCATCGGGTTCCAGGCGCCGGGGACGCGCGGGGCCATCATCAAGAGCGGCGCGGCGTCGGTGCGCATCTTCGGTCAGGAGGTGCCCATCCGCGCCCAGGTGGCCGCGCTCGAACAGTTCAGCGACCACGCCGATCCTCCGGAAATGCTGGAGTGGCTGCGCACGTTCGACAAGCCGCCGTCGGTGACCTACCTGGTGCACGGCGAGCCCACGGCCGCGGCGGGCATGCTCGAGGCCATTACCCAGGGACTGGGCTGGAAGGTCGAGATTGCGGAGTGGATGCAGAAGGTGGAGGTGGCGTAGCGGCGGCGTCGCTCCTACCACCGACCCGCCACTTCATTTCGCTGTCATCCTGAGCGCAGCGAAGGATCTGTGCATTGTCTCGGGAACAGCAGCAAATGCATAGATTCTTCGCCCGCCGAGGCGGACTCAGAATGACAGCGTGCTATCGCTCGCGCCCGTGTGAGCACTACTTACCCGTGAACCTCAAGAGCGCAGCGAGCTTCTCCGCGGCGGCGCCTGAATCCAGAGACTGCGCCGCAAGGGGCACACCCTCAGGTACGGATTCCGCCCTCCCCGCTGCCACCAGGACGGCAGCAGCATTCATGAGCACCACGTCACGTCGGGGTGAGTTCTCGCCGTCGAGCACGGCACGCAGGATAGCGGCGTTCGCCACGGCATCCCCGCCGGCAAGGGCGTCGAGCGGGACGCGGCGCAGGCCGCACTCCTCCGGCGTGAGGCTGAAGGTGCGTATGCGGCCGTTGCGCAGCTCGGCGATACGCGTGGGGCCGGAGATGGTGATTTCGTCGAGGCCGTCGCGGCCGTGGACCACCAGGGCGCGCGTGAGGCCGAGCAGGCGCAGGGCTTCGGCTACTTTCTCGACCAGCTCTTCCGCGTAAACCCCGACAACTTGTGCCGTAGCCCCGGCGGGATTGGTGAGTGGGCCGAGCAGGTTGAAGACAGTGCGGATGCGCAGCGCGCAGCGCGGCGCCTGCACATGCTTCATCGCCGAGTGCAGCGCGGGGGCGTACAGGAAAGCAATCCCGACTTCCTGCAGGCAGGCGGCCAGGCGTTCGGGCGGGAGTTCGAGGCGGACGCCCAGCGCTTCCAGCACGTCCGCAGAACCGCACTTCGAGGTGACGCTGCGGTTGCCGTGCTTGGCCACGCGCACGCCCGCGCCCGCGACCACGAACGCGGCGGTGGTGGAGATGTTGAAGGTGCCACGGGCATCGCCGCCGGTTCCGCAGGTGTCTACCAAGGGCGCGCCTACGGTGCCGCCCGGTCCCTGAAGGACGCCGGCAATCTCGTCTCCCAAGTCCGTGCCGATAGGTTCAGCGATGCTTCGGCGCTCTTCCAGCGGCGGCAGGCGCGTGGCGGCGGCGCGCATGGCTTCGGCGAATCCCACGATCTCTTCCACGCTCTCGCCCTTCATGTGCAGGGCAACGAGGAGCGCGGTGATCTCGGCGTCGGCGGCCCGCCCGGCCAGGATTTCGACCATGAGGGCGCGCGCTTCTTCGCGGGAGAGAGACTCGCGAGCGGCGATGCGGCGGATGGATTCGGGGATCATTTATGTCTTTCACCACGGAGGCACGGAGACACGGAGAAAAGAAGGATTGGCGTGTCAGAGCTATTGAACCATTGAATCATTGATTCATTGAATCAATAGATCCATGGACGACAGGAATCCGATTCCCTCTCTGTGCTCTCTGTGTCTCCGTGGTGAAGCCCTCTGGTAACGACAAGCAGTTGTATCAAATCCGGTGGTCGGGCGACAAAAATCGTGTAACCTTTCAACGTTTACGGTTCCACCGTTTCTAAAGGTTCGAGCGCCACTGCACATGGCCGCATCCGGGTATCTGACTGCCGCCCGCCGAAAGTTCGTGGTTCAGGCCTGGGTTTCGGCTGCCCTGATCGCGCTGGCGGGGTTGTATCTGGCGCCCGGGCGGGCGGTGGAGCGGCTGGAGAGCGGCACCTACGACGCGCGGGTGCGCTGGTCGGCCGACCTCAGCCAGGCCGATCCCCGCATCGTCATCATTGACATTGACAACGCCAGCTTTTACCAGCTTAAGGACGTCTTCGGGCGCTGGCCATGGCCGCGCCGCGTCTATACCGGGACGCTGCGCCATGTCTCCGCAGGAAAGCCGCGAGCCTTCGCCTTCGACGTGGTGTTTGAGGGCGCCAGCGAAGACGAAGCAGTAGACGCTCGCTTGGCCGAAGTGATCCGCGAGTCGGGCAACGTGGTGCTGGCCTTTGCCTTCGCCGAAAACAAGATGACGTTCGCGGACCCCGAGCAGGCCGCGGCGCCCTGGAAGGCGCTGGAGCCGGAGGCGGTGGCGGTTCCGGCGGGCTCGCCCGGCGAAGTGGTT
Organism: uncultured Terriglobales bacterium; assembly: GCA_964644115.1. Classification (GTDB taxonomy): domain Bacteria; phylum Acidobacteriota; class Terriglobia; order Terriglobales; family Acidobacteriaceae; genus CAZXVY01. The sequence goes on along the minus strand of CAZXVY010000106.1, from coordinate 4,853 downwards.
TCCATCACCAAGCACGCGGTGAGTCTGCCCACCGAAAAGCTAGCGGCGGCTGCGGCTGGGATGGGCGCAATCACTGCCACCTTTGATCCCGACAGCACCAACCGGCGGGTGCCGCTGCAGTTCGTGGCCGGCGGCAAGGGATACCGGTCGTTTGCCTTGCGGGTGGCGGATTTGGTCAACGGCGCCACTCCCACCGGCGACCGCTTCGCGGGCGGAGAGTTTCGCGTCAGCGCCGAGCAGCGCGTCCCGGTGGACAAAGACGGACGCATGCTGATCCTGTGGCACGGTGGCCGCGAGGCCTATAAGCGCATTCCCTTGTGGGAGGTGCTGTGCTCGATCCAGCCCGAGCAGTGCGACGGCAAGGTGCGCTACCCGCCGGAATTTTTCCGCGACCGCATCGTGCTGATGGGCGCCAGCGCGGCCTCGGCCTACGACATCCGGGCCACACCGTTTGATAAGGAAACACCGGGCTTTGTGGGGCATGCGGCGGCCCTCGACAACCTGCTGCGCGGAGAGGCGGTGCGCCTTGCGCCCTTCTGGGCGTTGCCGCTGGCCGTGGTGCTTTTGGCCGCAGTTGGCGCCTCGGTGCCCATCGGCATTCAGTCCACGGGAGTAGGAACCGCTGCGGTGCTCGCGCTGCTGGGGCTGTACGCGACGGGCGCCGTCTACGCCTTCGAACGCCAGCATCTCTGGGTTCCCATGGTGGCGCCCATGGGCGCGGGGTTGCTGGCGTACATTTCCGCGGGGGCCATTCGCTTCGTCACCACCGGACGCGAGTTGCGCCGCACACGGGGCACTCTGGACCGCTACATCGCGCCCCAACTTGTGGATTACGTGCTGGAGAACCTGGAGAGCGTCGAGCTGGGCGGCCAGCGCAAGGAACTCACCATCCTGTTCTCCGATATCCGCGGCTTCACCACCATGACCGAGGGTACCGAGCCCCAGGAGCTCATCGAACTGCTGAACGAGTATCTGAAGGAGATGACGGAGATCATTTTTCACCACGAAGGCATCGTGGACAAGTTCATCGGCGACGGCATCCTGGCCTACTGGGGCGCCTTCACTCCCGGAAAGAACCATGCGCTGCTGGCTTCCCGGGCCGCGCTGGAGATGCTGGAGAAAGTGAGCGAGCTGAACCGCAAGTGGGCAGCCGAGGGCCGGCGTTCCATTGCCATCGGCATCGGCGTGAATACCGGTCAGGTGATCTTCGGCAACGTGGGCACCGGCAAGAAGGTGGAGTTCACGGTAATCGGCGACCCGGTCAATCTAGCTGCGCGCTTGGAAGGACTCAACAAAGATTTCGGAACTTCGGTTATCATCTCCGAGTTTACGCACCAAGCCCTGGGAGAGCTGGCTGAAGTGAGGTCCCTGGGGGGCGTCAAGGTAAAAGGCAAGACGATCGAAACCCAGGTGTTCGAACTGCGGAGCCTGCGGGTTGAGGGCGGGCCTGCCTCGGCCGCGGAATCCTTAACGGTTCCGGACAAGCACACGCTGCACTAACGGCCGGGCGCCGACCAGCCTGGCACAAGGGAGAGATTCCTCGATGGCGCGACACAAGTCTCAGCTTACCGTGCTGCTTGCTTTTTTTCTGCTGGCAGGCGGAGCCTACGCCGCCCTGTATGTGCAGGAAAAAGGCAAGGACAAGGACAAGAAGGAAGAAAAAAAGCCCGAGGGCAAGAAGGATGAGCCGCTGCTTACCAAGAAGCTGGGGATCAGGTCGTCCCGGCAGAGCGAGGACACGGCCACTCTGGGTTACAAGGGCGTTGGTCCCGACGGTCAGGTGGAAAAGGCCGCGCTCGATGCCGGAGTGGCCGGCGATGCCACCCAGCTAGCCGCCGCCATGGCCGCTTATACCCTGCCCGCCGGCGAGGTGGAAGCCTTCGCCAAGGAAGGCAACCTGAACGCGACGGCTGTGCCCAAGAAGGCGGCCAGCCGGCGTAGGCCAAGTGCGAAGCGGCAAGCGTCCGCCGGTCCCCGGCGACGGAAGGAGGCATCATGAGCCGCAGCTTTCGATGGACACTGTGGTGTTTGATGCTGGCCGTGGTGGCGGTCTCCGCCTCGGCCCAGTTTGGCAAATTGGGCGACGTGCTGGGCAAGGCGAAGAAAGCGTCGGACATCTTTACTCCCTGGACGGCGGAGCAAGAGGCGGCCATCGGCCAAGCCACGGCGGTGAAGATGATCAGCATGTTCGGCTTGTATCAAGAGCCCGCGACGGTGAAGTACGTGACCCTGGTGGGGCAGACAGTGGCCCGGCAATCCCCGCGCCCGCTGTCGTACAAGTTCGGCATCCTCGAGTCCGAGACCATTAACGCCTTCGCTCTGCCCGGCGGCTACATCTTTGTCACGCGCGGCTTGCTGGCCAACCTGAAGAGCGAAGCCGAGCTGGGGGGCGTCCTGGCGCACGAGGTGGCGCACGTGGATGGCCGGCACGTGGAAAAGGAAGTCCGCACCAAGAAGTTGGCGGGGTGGGCCGCGGAAGAGGGGGCGAGCCGCGTGCCCGGCCCGGCGGTGCTGGGCAACATCGCCAAGGACATCGCCACCAACGTGGTCAAGTTCAGGTACAGCCGCGACAAAGAAGACGAAGCCGATAAGAAAGGCACGGAGTTTGCCACCCGCGTGGGCTACGCGCCCCTGGGGTTGCGCGACTTTCTCCAGACGCTGGCCGCGGTGGAAGCAGCCGGAGAAGGCAAGCGCGAGCTGGCCATCTGGGGCACTACGCATCCTCCGCTCAAGGAGCGGGTGGCGCGCCTGACCAAGGTGGGGGAGAAAGCCGGGAGCGGGCAGGTGTTGGCCGAGCGCTACGCCGCCAGCGTGGACTTCGCGAAGGGCTCGGCCGAAGCGCTCGCAGCCCGGGAGGCCGCGGAAAAGGCGGCAGCGGCGGCCCTCGCCGGCTTGCAGGTCAGCGTGAGCCGGGAGTTCAGCTCCTGGGAGAACCCGCTGCATAGCGAGCTCACCATCAATGATGTGGCCATCAACATCTTCACCTCCGAGGCCACCGAGCCCCTCGCCGAACACCTGAAGGACGGATGGAACACCATTACCCTGACCACCACGCCGCAGGAACCGGCCAGCAAGTCGAATGGGCTGGTGTTCCGCATCGGCCGCATGAAGCGGGACGAAGCCAGCAAGAGCCTGGTGATGGAGCGGGTGCTGTGGGAGTTTCGCAACGGAACCGACTGGAAGTTCAACGAGGCCACGCAGTCGTTTTCCCATCCGCTGGGGCCCAAGGTGAAAGAGGTCATTCTCTCGTACCGCATCTTTAATGCGGGAATGGACCGGGAGGACGCCGAGATGAACGCGGGCGACTACGTTCTGACCGGCAAGCCGGCCTTCAACTCGTGGAACTCGCCGGTGGTGGGGACGGTGTGGGTGAACGGCACTGCGCTCAACAGCTTCCTGCTGGAACCGCGCAGCGTGGTGATTACCAGCCTGCTCAAGAAAGGCCGGAACGAGATCAAGCTGGTTTCGACACGCGTGAAGAACAGCATCAAGAACAACGACATCCAGTTTGAAATTGCCGGGCCGGCGGAATGGAACGTCACCGAGAACAAGTTCGCGCTGCCGCGCGTGGCCCAGTTCAATGCCATGCAGGGCTGGGTGCAGGACCCCAAGTCGGGACAGCTTATCCAGCGGCTGAAGCCGGCGGCCGAGGAGATTGAGCGGGTGATTCCGTTCTTGCTGAAGACGGCACCGGCGGCGGCGGAGTAGGGAAGTCTCGTGGGCCGTTGAAATTTTGTCTTGGGCTTGCGCGCCCTCCTGTTGCCCCCGACCTCGGTCGGGGCCAGTCGGGCGCAACTCTCCTGGCCATCGTTCCCAGGGCTTGCGGCCCGGCGCGTTGCCCGATCCCTGCCTGTCCTTTACAATCACTGCTTTCGCGTCACAGCCCGGAAGCGTCCGGGCAGCTCCGAGAATGAAAACCCTGTAGAGACGCAGCTTGCTGCGTCTCGGTAATACAGCTTGCCGCGCGAGCCGGAGACGTTGCAAGCAACGTCTCTACGGAGAGTTCATGAAGATTCACGAATATCAGGGGAAGACCATCCTCGCTCGCTACGGCGTTCCGGTGCCGCGCGGAGAAGTGGCCATGTCGCGCGACGATGCCGAGAACGCGGCCAAGAATTTGATGGCGGCCGGAGCGCCAGGCGTGGTGGTGAAGGCGCAAATCCATGCCGGAGGCCGGGGCAAGGGCGGCGGCGTGAAGATTGCCCGCTCCCCGCCGGAAGCCGGCGAAATCGCCGCGCAGATGCTGGGCATGAAGCTGGTGACCCACCAAACGGGGCCGGAAGGCCGTGTGGTAAAGCGCCTGCTGATTGAAGAGACGCTGCCCATCGAGCGCGAGCTGTATCTGGGGATCGTCCTCGACCGGGCGGCGGCCAAGCTGGCGTTCATGGCCTCGGCCAGCGGCGGCATGGACATCGAACAGGTGGCGGCGAAAACTCCCGAACTCATCCTCAAAGAGCAGATCGAGCCGGGAATCGGCTTGCAAGGCTACCAGGCGCGCAAGCTGGCCTTCGGGCTCGGCCTCAAGCCGGAGCTGATCAGCGGCGCGGTGAAGTTCATGACCTCGCTGTACCGCGCCTTCGAAGACACGGATGCATCGCTGGCGGAGATCAATCCCTTTCTGGTCACCACCGACGGGCGCTTGCTGGCCCTCGACGCCAAAATCAACTTCGACGACAACGCACTTTATCGCCACAAGGACCTCAAGGAATTGCGCGATACCGACGAGGAAGACCCGCTGGAAGTCGAGGCCTCGAAGTACGGGCTGAACTACATCAAGCTGGACGGCAGCGTGGGCTGCATGGTGAACGGGGCCGGCCTCGCCATGGCGACGATGGACATCATCAAGTACGCGG
>CAZXVY010000105.1:5927-8480 GCA_964644115.1 uncultured Terriglobales bacterium | reverse complement strand
AAGTCTCAGGAAAAGACAAGAGCTCACCACGAAGGACACTAAGGTTTCACGAAGGCGATGGGCAGTGAGAAACAGGGAGGATCGGGGTTACAAGAGATCCTCCAAAGAGTTGCCAAAAGATCCGGCACCCTGTTTTCGCCTGATGCCCTGCTTCCTGCAAGCGCGAAAGCGCTTGCGCTTTCGCGCGCAGGCAGGAAGCAGGGCATCAGGCGAAAACAGGGTGCCGGGGTTAGCGACCAGCGATCAGCGCTTCTTACCTCAACTAAGAAAAGCCCCGCGAGGCGGGGCTTTCGGTCTTTCGTTGCAGCTACGAGCACCCACTCGTCGCCCCGCAACTCATGCATCTGTAGCAGCTACCGTTGCGCGTCATGATCGAGCCGCAGACGTGGCAGGTGGGGGCGTCGCCCAGGTCCACCAGTGTCTTCAGAGCGTCGGCGGGGTGGTAGTACTGGCCGGCAGCGGGCGGCCGGCTGCCGGCGGCTAGTTCAGGTGCGGCCGAGGGTGGGACGGGCGAGGCGCCCGTCCCTACACGATCCTCGGCGTCGGGGAGGGCAGCCGGTTTAGTCAGCAGGCCGTCGAAGAGGATTTGCTGCTGGCCGGTGAGGAAGCGCATGTCCAGCCAGCGGAAGATGTAATCCATGGTGCTTTTGGCGAAGCCCATGGCGGGGTTGGTGGACCAGCCCGAGGGTTCGAAGCGGGTGTGGGCGAATTTTTCACACAGCAGCTTCAGGGGTACGCCGTGCTGCAGGGCGAGGGAGACGGCGCAGGCAAAGCTGTCCATCAGTCCGCTGACGGTGGAGCCTTCCTTGGCCATGGTGATGAAGATTTCGCCGGGCTGTCCGTCCTTGTAGAGGCCGACGGTGATGTAGCCCTCGTGTCCGGCGATGTTGAACTTGTGGGTGACGGAGGCCCGCTCGTCGGCCAGCCGGTGGCGGACGGCGCGCGGCGGGCCGGTAGTTTCATCGACGGGCTCGGCCGGCAAGGAGGCCGGCGTTACAGCCGCCGGGGAGGGCCGCGCTCCACCTGATTCGGCGGTGGCGGTGCCGGCGGCGGAGAGCGGCTGCGACTTCTTGCAGCCGTCGCGGTAGATGGCCACGGCCTTCAGTCCCAGCTTCCAGGACTGGGTGTAGGCCTCCATGATTTCCTCCACCGTGGCCGCTTCCGGCAGGTTGACGGTCTTGGAGATGGCGCCGGAGATGAAGGGCTGGGTGGCGGCCATCATCTTCACGTGGCCGAGATAATGGATGGAGCGGGTACCGCGCGCCGGCTTGAAGGAGCAGTCGAAGACGGGCAGATGCTCGTCCTTGAGTCCGGGCGCGCCTTCGATGGTGCCGGTGGAGTCAATGTAGCCGACGATGGCGTTGGCCTGATCGGTGGAGTAGCCCAGCTTGAACAGCGCCGAGGGCACGGTGTTGTTCACGATCTTGATCATGCCCCCGCCCACCAGCTTCTTGTATTTCACCAGGGCGAGGTCGGGCTCGATGCCGGTGGTGTCGCAGTCCATCATGAAGCCGATGGTGCCGGTGGGCGCTAGCACGGTGACCTGAGAATTGCGATAGCCGACTTTTTCGCCCAGGGCCAGGGCCTGGTCCCAGCACTCTTTCGAAGCTTCGATGAGCTCGGGAAGTTGTGTGGCTGATTCGCCGGTCGAGGGCGACCGGCCTACATTGTTCACGGAGGCGCGGTGCATGCGGATGACGCCCAGGAAGGGCTCGCGGTTCACGTAGAAGCCCGGGCAGGCGCCGCCTTCGATCTCCGCTTTTTGGGTGAGCGGAGTGGCGGGGGTGAGCGGCTGGCAGTGTTCGGCGATGCGCGCCGACTGCAGGTAGGCCTCGCCGCACATGATGGCGGTGACGCAGGCGGCATAGTCGCGGCCGGCGTCGGAGTCGTAGGGCAGGCCGGCGGCCATGAGCAGCGCGCCCAAGTTGGCGTAGCCCAGGCCCAGAGGGCGGTAATCGTGCGAGTTGAGCCCGATGGACTCGGTGGGATAGCTGGCGTTGTCCACCAGGATTTCCTGCGCGGTAATCATGATGTCCACGGCGTGGCGGTAGGCCTCGACGTCGAAGGCGCCGTTCTGCGCGAACTTCATCAGGTTCAGGCTGGCCAGGTTGCAGGCCGAGTCGTCCAGGAACATGTACTCGGAGCAGGGGTTGGAGGCGTTGATGCGGGCCGTGTTCTTGGAAGTGTGCCAGCGGTTGATGGTGGTGTCGTACTGCATTCCGGGATCGCCGCACTGCCAAGTGGCTTGGCCGATCTTGCGCAGCAGGTCGCGGGCCTTGAAGGTGTCGAGCGGACGTCCGTCGAGCACGGCGCGGGTGGTGAACTCGGCGTCGCGCTCCACCGCCACCATGAATTCGTCGGTGACCCGCACTGAGTTGTTGGCGTTCTGGAAGAAGATGGAAGAGTAGGCTTCGGCGTCGGGCGAGGAGCCGTCGTAGCCGGACTGCACCAGCGTCCAGGCCTTGGCTTCTTCCTTGGCCTTGCACTCGACGAAGGCCACGATGTCGGGATGGTCCACGTTCAGGATGACCATCTTGGCGGCGCGGCGGGTCT
>CAZXVY010000105.1:0-5890 GCA_964644115.1 uncultured Terriglobales bacterium | reverse complement strand
AGGCGTCGAAGCCCTTCATGAAGCTGAGCGGGCCGGAAGCGGTGCCGCCGCCGGAGAGCCCTTCCGTGGAGGAGCGCAGCGTCGAAAGATTGGTGCCGGTGCCCGATCCCCACTTGAACAGCATGCCTTCGGTCTTGGCCAGAGTGAGGATGGAGTCGAGCGAATCCTTGATGGAGTTGATAAAGCAGGCCGAGCACTGGGGATACGAATACCCGGTGCGGCCGAACTCCACCCGGCCGAGTTCGCGGTTCCAGTGCCAGTTGGCGGCGTCGGATTCGGGCTCAATGCGGTCGCAGCCTACGTTGAACCACACCGGAGAATTGAAGGCCGCGTACTGCCGCAGCAGCAGGAAAGTGAGCTCGTCGAAGAAGATGGTGCCGTCCACCGGGGTGCGGAAGTAGCCCTGGGCCACGCCCCAGTCGCGGATGGTCTCGGCCACGCGTCCGATGAGCTGGCGCGCGCTGCGCTCGCGCTCCGGCGATCCCGTGCGGCCGTGAAAGTATTTGCTGGCCACGATGTTGGTGGCCGTCATGGACCAGTCCTTGGGGACCTCCACGTCCTTCTGCTCAAAGATGGCGTTGCCTTGGGTGTCGGTAATGAGGGCGGTGCGACGCTCCCATTCCACTTCGTCGTAGGGCGACACGCTGCCCTTGGAGAAATGGCGGCGGAAGCTGAGCCCCGGCGCGGGCTGCTTCTTCCTTTCGCTTACCGCCGGATTGGCCGTCTGATTGACTCCCATAACTGCGGGTGCTCCATTGCCTGGCCTTGCTATCGCTTCTCCCATCTTATAATTCTCCCTTTCGCTCTGGTACCGCAGTGTTTCAAAATCCGGAGGGCAGCGGAGAGGGGCGAAGCGGCTTCGCCGAGGTCCGCGTGCGGGCCGGGGGGCTGGAATCGGAATCGGTGCCGGGTGCGCCTTCTGCGGGGCGCGCCTGCGGCTGGAAAATGCCGGATGCAATCGCTGCGGCTGCATCGGCTGCGGTGGGCGGGCGCTTCCCTTCCCTCAAAGCGTCGCGCGCCCTTGCGTCGAATTGCACTCTGTCCTCGAATACACAACTGATTTTCAGGAAGGGACGTCCCGCCTGCGCTTGGATCGCAGGAGGATGGAGCCTCACCCGTTCCCGCCGTCAGCCACGGCTGACGGCGGGAAGCTCAGGTTGTGAAGTGTGCGCCGCTGCGGTCGTGAGAAACCGGCTGTAGGGGCGCAGCCACCGCGTTATCGGACCCGCCTTGCGGGACCATATTTTGCGACGTTCACCTCGGACGTCGCTACTCAGTGGGATGGGAATGTACGCCCATATATAGTGCGTGTCAAGACCCTATCCCAATATATTGTACCTCTGATGGCTCGTTACCCGCGTGGTGCTCTCCCGCGCTTTGGCAATCAAGCGCAACATGCCGGTTTTCCCTTCGTTTCTGGCTGGAAACCGTGGCTGGAAACTGCGAGTGAAGCGAGAGTACGCGGGAAGCAGGACGCGGTCAATTACCCAAGATTGGTGCAGTGACGTTTCTGTCAGAATGAACGCCTGGCGGTCGTTGCGGTCTTTTGAGGGCGGCGGGTAACGCGGAGAGGTTACCTGGCCGTTACTAAAGACATCTTTACAGCCCCGGCTTTCGGGCCTAGACTCACGCCATATACGCCGCAGAAGGCGAGTCTGGCGCGCCTGCGGCTTCGAGTGGAATCCAGAAAGCATTGCTGCAACGCAATCCGGTACAGGGGTGCACCGGAAATGAAGTGCTGCTTCCTAGACGACCGCCAGGACTTCTTTTCCCTGCTGGCTGAAAAGCTGGGAGAAGAGTTCGCCCTGCTTCCCGCCGAGGCGGAGGACCGCAGCCAGTTCGCAAACTGCGATGTGATCGTGGTGGGCCTGGCGCAATCAGGGAGCGCGAAGTTCGCGGCTGCGCTGGCCACGCTGCAAGCCATAGTCCGCCATCCGGCAGTCGCCCCGGTGGTGGTGTTTGTTTCCACGCCCGACCGCCAGGCCATGCGCGAAGCCATCTCCGCCGGAGCTTATGACTGCTTTGTGGAAAGCGGCTCCATGGAGGAGTTGCGGATTGTGCTGCGGCGGGCGGCCCAGTTCCGCGAAATGACGCTGGAGATCGAGCGGCTGCGCTCCACGGCCCCCAGCCTGGGCGATTTCTCGGCCTTGCTGGGTGCGGACGAGAAGATGCGAGCTGTCGTCCTGTTGGCCAAGAAGGTAGCGGCCACCGACGCCAATGTGCTGGTCACCGGGGAAAGCGGTACCGGCAAGGAACTGCTAGCGCGCGCCGTCCATAACGCCAGCCCGCGGGCCAAGGAGCCGTTCGTCGCCGTGGCTTGTTCGTCGATTCCGGAAACCCTGATCGAGGCGGAACTGTTCGGGCACGAAAAGGGAGCGTTCACCGGCGCCACCTCGGCGCGGCGCGGACGCTTTGAAGCCGCTGGGCGAGGCACCATCTTCCTGGATGAAATTGGCGACCTCTCGCAGGCCATGCAGGTGAAGTTGCTGCGGGTGCTGCAAGAGCGCAGTTTCGAGCGGCTGGGCAGCAACAAGGCCGTGCCCATGGAAGCGCGGGTGATTTGCGCCACCAACCGCAATCTGAAAGAGCTGGTGCAGAGCGGGGCCTTCCGCCTGGACCTCTACTACCGCCTGAACACCCTGGAGCTGGAGTTGCCGCCGCTGCGGGAGCGCCGCGACGACATCCGCCTGCTGGCCATCGCCTTCCTGCAGATGTACGGGGAGCGCCATCAGCGCCCAGCGCTGCGCCTTTCCGCGCCCGCGCTGTTTGTGCTGGAGGAATACGAGTGGCCGGGCAATGTGCGCGAGCTGCAGAACATAATGGAGCGGGCGGTGGTGATTTGCGACGGGCCGGAAATCCGCGTGGAGCACCTGCCCTCGCAGTTCGCGGGTACGGAAGGCGAAGCGGCCGCGAGCTCGTTTGAGGACGAGGTGCGCGCCTTTAAGCGCCGCCTCATCCAGCGCACCCTGGTGGAATACCACAACAACAAGCTGCAAGCCGCGCGCTCGCTGAAAATCGCGCGTTCGTCCCTGCACCGGCTCATCGAAGATCTGGACATCCCGCCGACGGTGCAGTAGAGCAGTCGTTAGCCGTTAGTCGCTGGTCGTTAGCAATCCGTCCCCAAGCCATTCCGTTACCGCAAATCACTCCGCGTCTCCGCGCCTCTGCGTTGAGAATAGCTTGGGGCCGAAGGCGCCGACCTTCTTGCGGTAGTCGGAGTATTCCGGAAAGGCTGCGGTGAGCACTTTTTCTTCATAATGGATGCGCAGCATCTGCAGGCTAATCCAGGCCAGCATGGCCAAGCCTACGGGCAGGGTGGGATAGAGCAGCCAGATGGCAAGATTTTGCGGGATGTAGGCGCCATAAATAGGATGGCGGGCGAAGCGGTAAGGGCCGTGGGTAACCAGAGAGCGGGCCTGCGGAACCAGGCTGAAGGAGTGGCGCAGGAACCACATGCTCCACAAGCCGAACAGCGCTCCAAAAACCCACAGGGCAAGGCCCGCCGCGACCAGCGAATCGGACTGGGTGCGGGTAATCCACCACGGCCACCAGGCCCGGGCGGCGGGAAAGAACGCCATCAGGATCAGCGCGCCGCCATAGCCGGCCGCGGCCGGGGCCCATCCTTTAAGCTGCATGCGCAGCGGGCGGCGGATGAGGAAGCTGGCAGCCACCGCCAGTTCGTGCAGCAGCGTGGGCGCCAGCAGGACAATCAGCTCCCTGGGCATGTGGCGGAGAAAATTGACGGCCACGGCCAGATAGAAGACGAAGCCCACAAAGTCGCTCCAGTGCCGGGAGGGACGAGGCACTTCGGCGGCAGACATGGCGGCGAGTGTAGCAGGATTGAAGATTGACGGCTGAGGGGTGAGGTTTGGTCATTTGTGATTTCTGATTGGTGATTTTTTGATTTCTGGTTTGTAATGGGCCAGGCAAGCGTACGGCTGCGATGAAGCTATCTATCCACAAGCTGTTTTCGGCGCTGGTGCTGGTGAGTTTGTTTGCGCTCACGGCCCGGCCCATCCTGGTGCACGACTTCTGGTGGCACTTGCGCGCCGGGCAGTACATGGTGGAGACGGAAGGCCTCCCGAGCTCCGACCCGTTCGCCTACACCAGCGCCGGCAAGGAATGGATTACGCACGAGTGGGGTTCGGAGGTCCTGATGTATTGGATCTACCAGGCGGCGGGCTGGGGCGGGCTGATCGTAGTCTTCTCGGTAATCATCACCGCTGCCTTCGTGATTGTGTACCGGCGCTGCGCGGGCAGGCCGTTCGTCGCCGGACTGGCGCTGTTGCTGGGCGCGCTTTCCACGGCCCCGGTGTGGGGCGTGCAGCCGCAGATGATCACCATGCTGCTGGTGAGCGCCTTTCTGTGGCTGCTGGAAGGGTATGCGCGCCACGGAAACGCGCGCCGTCTTTGGTGGATGCCGCCGCTGATGGTGGTGTGGGTGAATCTGCATGGCGGATATCTGCTGGGACCGGCGTTGATTGTCCTGGTGGCCGCGGGCGTGGTGCTGGACGAACTGATTGGGGACCAGGGCCTGCGCGATGCGTGGGGGAGAAGCGGGCAGCAGGCGGCCACAGCGTCCCGCGCGTTGGCGGCTGCGTTTCGCCGGGCAGCTCCGCTGTTGCTGGTGGCCGTGCTGTGCACTCTGGCCATCGCCGTCAACCCGCACGGGACGCGCATGTACTGGTATCCGTTTGAAACCCTGCGCTCACCGGTGATGGCGGAAAACCTGCGCGACTGGCTCTCGCCCAACTTCCACCAGCCCGGCATGGTCCCCTTCGCCCTGCTAATGTTTGCCACCGCGGCGGCGCTGGCCCTTTCAACCAGACGCCCCAAACCCAGTGAAGTATTGCTGGCATCGGTGGCCGGCCTGGCGGCGCTGCGCTCCGGGCGGCACATCCCCATCTTCGCGCTGGTGGCCATTCCGCTGCTGGCAGAGCACGCCTGGCTGTGGCTGAAGGAGCGTCCCTGGGGCGAGTGGCTGGCTGCGCCCGATCGCGCACCCAATCGTCCCAAGGCCCTCTTCCACGTGGCGGTGCTGGCAGCGATGATTTTCTGGGCAGCCCTGCGGTTCGCCGTCATCATTAACGAACAGCGCAAGAGCGAGGCGGAAGTCTTCCCCCGCGCGGCGGTGGAATACATTCGCGCGGAAAAGCCGCCCCAACCTCTCTTCCACAGCTACGACTGGGGAGGTTACCTGCTGTGGTATTTGCATCCGGAATATCGCACCTACATTGACGGCCGCGCCGACCTGCACGGCGATGCCTTCATGGAGGAATACTTCCGCACCTACCGCGGCGGCAGCCGCTGGCAGGAGACGCTGGAGCGATGGAAGGTGCAGTCGGCCCTGGTCGAGCCCCAGGCGCCTATCGCCAGTCTGCTGCGCCAGGATCCGGCGTGGGAAAAGGTATATGAGGACAAGCAGGCGGTGGTGTTTGTGAGGAGAAGGAAGCAATAAGCAATAAGCAGTGGGCAATAGGCAGTTGGCAGTTGGCAGCTGCGTCAGGACACTCTCGTCCCCTCCCGAAACCCCTCTTGCTCTTGGTCCAGACCGACACCTGCCTCCTGCCCTTTTTCTCCTGCCACCTGACGCCTGAAACCTGATACCACTGTTGCGCGGGTGGGCAGCCACCAAGGTGGGGTGTCCTAAAAGTCGGACAGTGGCGGAGAGAGAGGCGCGGGTAAAGCTGTAAGTTATTGAAAATAAAAGAATAACTTTATCAGCCTTTAAGCCCTCTTTTGCCCCCCAATTGCACTTAGGAGGGCACGTGAGCGCGGGGCGTTAAGAACGACAGGACTTAAAGACACCACTAAAGCGCTCGGGAGGAAAGGGAAAAATGAAAGAACTTCTTCGCAAGATGTGGTCGGACGATGAAGGTCAGGACATCGC
>CAZXVY010000104.1:0-8693 GCA_964644115.1 uncultured Terriglobales bacterium | reverse complement strand
CCTCTCCGACCCCTGGTTCTACGAGCAGTACGCCAGTTGCGACATCCACATTGTCACCGGCAACGGGCCCTGGGAGAACCCCGGACCCTCCCAGTACCTGTCCGACATCCTGAACCACAAGGGCATCCGCCACAGCTTCGACCACTGGGGCCCGGAAGGCGGCCACGACTGGCCCTACTGGAAGCGCATGATGCGGGAGTACGTCGGCAAGCTTTTCTGGTGACATGGGCGGGCTTTTCTGGTAACATGCTTGCTGAGAGTTTGGCCCGCGCAATCGTTGCCTCGGTAATCTTGTAGGCCTTCCACTCCAACATCTAAATTATTTCATCGGGCGAGCGTTCGCCCCGGAGAGACAGCGTACCCATGTTCCCAAGATTCTTCTATCGTGCAGTGTTGTGTCTGGGCATCCTTGCGCTTCCAGCTTGTGCTCAGTCCGTTTCGCAGAACCAGCAGGCTTCAGGCGCCGATGTGGTGGACCGGACTCCGGCTGCCGAACGCCCGCTGCTTTACGCCGGCCATTTCGTTCGCCAGTCCAAGCAGCCGGGCACACGCACCGAGACGTTTCGCCTGCCCCAGGATTCCACCGGCCCCTACGTTCTGCGGGTGACCAACGGCTCGCGCGAGGGCGGACGCCGCGCCCGTTCGGTCCGCATCCTGCTCAACGGGACCGAGATCGTCGCCTCCAGCCGGCTCAACGCCAAGACCGAGTTTCTCTGGGTGCCTGTGACACGCCAGCTCCGCCAGCAGAACCTGCTGACGGTGACGGTGGAGGGAAAATCCGGCGCGGAGATCTACATCACCCTGGAAGATTTGGACGCCGTAGCCCGCGCCTTCGCGCCGCGTCCGGCACTGGCCGCGTCAACTTCTGGGTCCGCGGCCGGCGGTCACAACTAGAAGACCACCGCCTTCAAACCAGCCAAGACCGAACTGCTCACACCTTGGAGATTGTCATCCCGAGCGCAGCCCCGCGTTGCGGGGCGAAGTCGAGGGATCGTGGTTCTGACTCTGCTGCATTCTTGTGACTGCTCAGGGAACCTAGATCCCTCGACTCGTGCTCGGTCGTCCGCCGCGGCGGACTCCGTCGCGCTCGCTCGGGATGACAATGCGGACAAGGGTGCCCGAAAAAGTGTCCTTACGCTTGCGCGCCGTCCAGCCCCAAGTGGTCCAAGAGGTAGCGGCCATCGGCGATCACCGGATCGTCGTCAATCCACACATCGCAGTTGCGGGTAAGCACGTCCACGTGGGTGCGCGACTTCCAGTTGGCGTGGGTCTGGTTGCCGTAAGGGTCGCCGAAGGCCAGATGGACGCCGGGAATTTTCTCGTCCTGCAGCATCACGCCGATGAAGTCGGTGAGTCCCAGGTTGGTGCCGAAGGCCAGTTCGCCCACCCGGTCGCTGTTCTCGTCGGTGTGGCAATACTTCCAGAATTCCTGCTCCAGTTCGGCACGCGGACAGCGGGCAGCGACCAGGCGTCCGCCGGAAATCTCGAGTTGCAGAGGAGTGGCGCGCAGGTCGCCGAACTTCGGACCGAAGTAGTCACCCACGGTGGCATCGCAAACGAAGGTGCCGTCCACGCTGGCGGGCGTGGTGAACACTTCGCCCGCGGGCAGGTTCGACCAGTAGCGCGGGCTGATCAGCCCGCTGGTTTTCACCCAATCGAGGGAGCGGTGGAAGCGAGCGGTGAAGCTGGTGCCGGCAGGACTGCTGACGCGCAGCGTCTTCGCGGTGAGCATGCGCTCGCGCAAGCGCTCACTCAGGCGGTCCACCAGGCGGTAGTCGGTGCGCATGCCTTCTTGCATGATCTGGCGAGTTACGCCCACCATGTGCGCGTAGCGGATCTGCCGGCGCTCCACCACCGATACGATGGCCATACGCGCGCTCAGTTCGCCTTCCTGCGGCTGCATGCAGAGCACACCCACGTCGGTGCTCTCCAGCGCCTGCAGGATGGCGTCGGGAGCGGAACGCAAAGGGCGGTCGCCGAAGTCTTCCAGCAGCATGCCCGACCAGCGGGCACGCTGCTCGGCCAGGGCTGATCCCAGGCTGGCGGCAACGGCCCGGCTGGGCTCATCGGCGATGAGAGCAACTTTTTCTTCCGGACGCACCGCCAAGCAGGTTTGCACGGCGTTGCGGGCGCCCGGCATCAGTTCCGGTTCAGCAGGACCAAAATCCATCTCGACCATTCTACTTCCTCTCGTGAATCTGGGATCAGCAGATGTGATTCCAGAGCCCGGGTGGAAGCTTCATTTGGGGTTGACTACAAACAACGGGACCTGCCCGCCACCGGAGCTGACGTTGGCCAGCCCGGTGGCGCTCAAGCGCGTGAGAAATCCCGAAAGTTTCCCACGAAAGATATACGGCGCCAGGTCCACCAGCACGTCGCGCATGGCGGCCCCGGCGCCGGGCTCGAACTGGGGAAAGGTCTCCCGGCGGACCGCGATCCGCTCCTGCACCACCCAGGCGCCGGCGGTGTCCGCCAGGGCGTGCTGGATGGCTGCGTCCCACTGGCGCTCGTCCATCTCCCAGCCCAGGTTCACGCCCGTGCCGCCGTATTCGTCGTTCGGCTTGATGACCAGGTGGCCGCGCCCCTTGCGCGCGTATGCCACCAGATCCACCGTCTCGCCGAAGTAGGTGCTGCGGCCTTCGCGCAGCAGGCGCGTCCAGGGAATGTGCTGGCGGATGACGTCGCGCTCTTCCGCCGTGAACAACGACTGGTTGGCGTCGTCGGTGAGCATGGCGAAGAACGACTTCTTGTGCGGGATCTTGCAGCGCAGGGTGTTGGCCACGCACACGGCCCGGGCGCGGTAGGCGCGGACCAGCGCGTCGCACTCGGCGGCCCGGGAGACAATGTCGTTGATGAGCACCCGGCGGTACACCAGGTCCACCCTGCGCCCGGCGGCGCGCAGCGTCCCGCCCTCGAACTCCAGGTCGCGCGGATCGCACACCACCGTAGGCACACCGCGTTTCTCAAAGCGCTCCTGCAGGATTTCAAACTCCGTCCAGGTGGGCACTCCCCTCCAGTCCACGATGGCAATCACCGGCGGCGAAGCGGTGCCGCCCCATTCGCGATAACTGGCTATCAGCGCTTCGAGGATGGACTGCGAAAGCGGATACGCCCGCACGGCAAACTTCTCCTGGAAGCGGGCCATCAGTGGCAGCGCGGCAAATACTTCCGCCAGGGTCTCGGCGTAGCCCAGTCCGGCCGGCGACTCCGCATTGTATTCGGCAAACTGCAGGGAATCGGGAAGCAGAAACGAGTCCAGCCGGGAAGCTGTAAGCGCCGTCGGGTAGCCGGGATCGATGCGCACCAGAGCGTCCTCGGCTTCGCTCAGCGCCGCCTGCGCCAGCAGCGCCGGCGACTCCAGCGCCGCCTGCACCACGCGCTCGCCCACGGCGGCAATGGTCTCCACCACTTTGCGCACGCGCTGTTCGTCAGAGTCGTCCAAAAAGAACGGGCGCAGGAACGGACAATGGACGCGGTCGCCGAAGGTAAGGCGCTGGGCGCGCATGCGGGCCGCGAATTCATCACAGAAAGCGGCGCCCAGCTCCACCTCCGGGCACAGCAGTCCGTGCCAGACTTCGGCGGCGCTGGCAAGTGGGGCCATGTTGCCGGTCAACCGGCCGCGCGGCGGGGCGCTCCGAGGAAGCCCGCGGCCTTGCCCACGCCCAGCATCTCCTCCCAGCGCGGCCAGGGATTAGAGGCCTCGCCACTCAGCGCGCGATCAATCACCAGGCGCGCCATGCGCTCCACCACCTCCTTGAAATAGAACTCGGTGATGCGGTCGCGCTCGAAGTCGGGCGCCGGGTTAAGGAAATCAATGGCGTAGGGCACCCCGTCCTGAATGGCAAACTCCACCGTGTTCATCTCGTAGCCCAGGGCCTGGTTCAGGGTCTGGGCGTCGCGCACCACGCGCGCGCCCAGTTCCGGAGAAAGATAATTGTGCTTCACCACGTACTTCCGCTCATGGGGATCGTAATGGACAGGCAGGATGTCCATTTTCCCGAAGGTGAAACAGCGCACGTACTGGTCGAAGTTTATGAATTCCTGCAGAGTCATGCAGTACGGCCCGGTCTGGTCGTAAGCTTCCAGCAGCTCCTGCTGGTTATGGACCTTGTACACGTGCTTCCAGCCGCCGCCGGAAAACGGCTTGAGGATGGCCGGGCGCCCCACGTAGTCCAGCAGCCCCTCCCAGTCCACGGGATACTCCAGGTTGCGCAGCGACTCGGAAGTGATGTCCACGTCGTGGGGATACGACTTCTGCGGCAGCAGCACGGTTTTGGGCACGGCCACGCCCAGCTTCTGCGCCACCGCGTAGTTGAAGAACTTGTCGTCGGCCGTCCACCAGAAAGGATTGTTGATCACGTAGGCGCCCTCGAGCACGGCGTGCTTCAGATAGCCGCGGTAGTAGGCGACTTCGTGCGACAAGCGGTCCACGATGACCCGGTAGGGCGGCGCTTCGCCCATCTTGGTGCCGCGCAGGCGCACCATTTCGCCCACCACGCCGTCTTTTTTACCCAGAGCGGTGACGCGCTCGACGAACGCGGGAGGAAAGCTGAACTCCCGGCCACACATCAGGCCAACTTTCATCATGGCAAACTCCGTTGGGGAAACTCCGCTTGAGATTGCGCGGGACCTACGCGCTGCGGGCGGCCGCAGACTTGCTCTCCAGGCCCGCCCGGGTCTCGCGGACCAGGTGCTGGACCACGGCCTTCAGGTCCCCGGTCTCGCGAAAGACGCGGAGCTGGCGGTCGGCGCTGGTGCCATCGCGCAGGATCTGGTGCACGTACTCCACGGCGCTGCGGCTGCCCAGGTCGTCCACTACGTCGTCCACGAATTCCAGGAGTTCGAGCGCCAGGTCGCGCATGGGAACTTCCTTGCTCTTACCGAAATCAATCAGCTTGCCTTCCATGCCCCAGCGGGCGGCGCGCCACTTGTTTTCCTCGATCAGCGCGCGGCGGTACAGCCGGAAACCCATGTTCTGCGTGTACAGACGGTGCAGCTTCACCACGATGGCCTGGCTGAGTGCGGCGATGGCGATGGACTCTTCCACCCGCGTAGGCACGTCGCACACGCGGAACTCCAGCGTGCCGAAGTTGGGATGCGGACGCACGTCCCACCAGATCTTCTTGCCGTTATCGATGCACCCGGTTTCCACCAGGGTGTTGACGTAGCCTTCGTATTCGCCCCAGGAACCGAAGTAGTCGGGGATGCCGGTGCGCGGGAAGCGCCGGAAGACGGTGGTGCGGTACGACTTCAGTCCGGTGTTGCGGCCCATCCAGAAGGGCGAACTGGTGGAAAGCGCCAGCAGATGGGGGAGGAAGTAGCGGGCCGCGTTCATCAGATCAATCGTGGTGGCGCGGTCGGGCATGGCCACGTGCACGTGCAAACCGAAGATGAGCAGGGAGCGCGCCAGTTGCTGCATCTCCTCCACAATGTTCTGGTAGCGCTCGCCGGGTGAGATCCCCTGGTCCTTCCAGTGGGCGATGGGGTGGGTGCCCGACGCCGCCACGCACATGCCCACCCGCTCGGCGGCGCCCACCAGCTCGCGGCGCATGCGCATGATTTCGTCGCGCAGCTCGTTCACGTCGGCGCAGATGGTGGTGCCCACCTCGACCACGGACTGGATCATCTCCGGCTTGATCTGGTCGCCCAGCGAGGGCGTGCCCTCCTCCACCAGTTCGCTCACATGCGAACGCAGGTTCCAGGTTGCCGGATCCACAATCTGGAACTCTTCCTCGACGCCGATGGTGAAACGATGCTCCACGGTCCTCCCTGGTTGCGCCCGCGCCTAACGCGGACGATCATGATAACAAACCAGGCTTGGGGCAGCGCCGCCTCAGGCGCGGTACTGCGGCGGGCGGATGCCGCTCATGCGCAAGTAGATCACGGCCTGGCCGCGGTGGTGGGTGGTGTGATCGAGCAGGAAGCGCAGCGCGCGCCGCTTGGTCATCTCGCGCCCGCCCACTCCCTGAATCACGTCTTCCAGCGACTTCACTTTGAGCCGCAGCGCCGCCCGCTCCACGTATCCAAAACCTTCGTTCAGGCGCCGCACCACGTCTTCCTTCGACCCCACCTGTTCCTTGCCGGCTTCGCTGAAGGCGTGGGTGGGCGCGGTCTTGCCCTCGATGAGCAACTCGTACAGTCCGGGGAACGATTCGGAGATGTGCACCATCTGCTGTCCGAAGGTGCGGGTGTCGGCCGCGGGACGGAACCCGTACTTGTCTTCCGGCATGGCCAGCGCGCACTCCAGGGTGTAGGCGCGCGACTGCCGCACTTCATCCAGGAAGTCGGCGACCACGCTGGTGCTCATGCCGCTGCGCGAGTTGCGCCTCGCCGTCTGCGCTTCCATGGTCGGCAGGCAGGAAGCCAGGGCCGCCAGAGCGGAGGACTGCAAAACGATACGGCGGCTTACGCGACCCATTCACTCCTCCACAAAGCGCCGGCCCCGCCCTGCGGGGCCGCGCCGGGTTCGATGATCCGTTTCCAGAAACGCCGCGGCCGGAGGGACCGGCCGTTGTAAGGCGAGACGCTTACCGTTCCACCGCCATCGCCACCGAATTGCCACCGCCCAGGCAGAGCGCAGCCACCCCGCGGCGCGCGTTGCGCCGCGCCATTTCGTAGAGCAGCGTCACCAGGATGCGGGCGCCGGAGGCGCCGATGGGATGCCCGATGGCCACCGCGCCGCCGTTCACGTTCACCCGCTCGGGATCCACGCCCAGCTCGCGCATCACCGCCAGCGCCTGCACCGAGAAGGCTTCGTTGAGTTCGTAGAGGTCCACGTCGCCGGGCTTCCATCCCGTCTTCTGCCAGATGCGGCGCACGCCTTCCACGGGCGCCATCATCACCCACGCCGGATCCACGCCGCTGGTAGCCTGGGCCACGATGCGCGCCATGGGCTCGAGGCCCAGCTCCTGGGCGCGCGCCGCCGAGGTCACCACCAGCGCCGCCGCGCCGTCGTTCACTCCCGGCGCGTTGCCCGCGGTGACGGTGCCGTCTTTCTTGAACGCCGGCTTGAGCCTGGCCAGCGTTTCCATGGAGGTGTCCTCGCGCGGCGATTCGTCCTTGTCGAACTTCACCGGCGGCTCGCCTTTCTTGCGCGCCGGCAGCTCGACGGCCACAATCTGCGACTGGAAACGGCACTCCTTCTGCGCGGCAAGGGCCTTGCGGTGCGAGTGATAGGCAAACTCGTCCTGCTCCTGGCGCGTGATCTGGTATTTCTCGGCGACGTTTTCCGCCGTCTGCCCCATGTGGTAGTCGTTGTAAATGTCCCACAGACCGTCGTGCACCATGGAGTCAATGATCTGCGCGTTGCCCAGGCGGTATCCCTTGCGCGCCTGCAGCAGCAGATAAGGCGCGTTGGTCATGGACTCCATGCCTCCGGCCACCACGATTCCGCTGTTGCCGGTGGCCACCGCCTGCGCCGCCAGCGCCACCGCCTTCAGTCCCGAACCGCAAACTTTGTTGATGGTCAGGGCGCCCACTTCCTTGGGCAGGCCCGCGCCCAGCGCGGCCTGGCGCGCCGGATTCTGTCCCAGACCGGCGGGCAGCACGTTGCCCAGGATGCACTCGTCCACCTGCTGCGGCTCGATCTTGGCGCGCCTCACCGCCTCGCTCACGGCGATGGCGCCGAGCTGCGGCGCGCTCAGATCCGACAGCGAACCCTGAAACTTGCCTACCGCCGTGCGCGCACCGGAAAGAATCACGACCTCGTCAAACGATGCCATGGCAACCTCGGGAAGAGTCCTTCTTCATGCTTGCGCCCTTCATTATAAGACGCGCCCCATCGGCTTCGCTCGCCGCCGCGGGAGTTGCATCCTTCCCCTTTCCCCACCCTCGGCGTGCTCGGCGGCGAGCAAAAGACGAGGCTCCGCCGCTCTCGCCCCGGCCGGAACTCCTCCGTCGCCGCAAGAAAACTGTTTTTTCTTCTTGACATCGTTTTTCATTGTCTCTTACATTCAATCAATGCAACGAAGTTGGTTGCAGAGTTTCACAACCAACAAGGGAGAATAAAAACAATGGCAGCCAAGAAAAAGGCAAAGAAGAAGAAACACTAATCAATCTTCTTCCAAGAACAAGGGGGAGGCGCGAGAGCGCCTCCCCTAAGTTTTTTGCGGCGGCGTCCGACCGTCCTTAGTCGTGGGTGCTGGAAGTGGACTTCCGGGGCTGCTCTTCTTGCGGCGCAGGCGCGGCCAGTTCCTGTTTGCGTTCGATCTCGTCAAACAAGGGCATGCCCGTCCCCCCGGCCAGCGCATTCACGCGGCCCTCCAGGCGGTCCAGCGCCCGCGCTCCATCATCGAAACGGGCCGCCGCATTCTTCAGGTGCTGGCCCAGGGTCCCGTAGATCTCGTCCAGCTTTCCCAGCTCGTGGCGCAGCGAGTCCAGCTCCTGCAGGATGGACTGCGCGCGCTGGCTGATGCGCATACCGCTCATGCCCACCACGATGGTCTGCAGGTACGCGTACAGGGAGTTGGGGGAAACGGGAAACACGCGCCGCTCCAGGCAATACTGGTAGATATCGTTGCCGTCCTCGTCGCGAATGATGGCTTCGTAGTAGACGTTCTCCGCCGGAATGTAGGCCAGCGCGAAGGGCAGAGTGCCGTCGGCGGGACGGATGTAGCGGGCCGCGATTTCGTCCACCCGTCGCTTGACGTCGCGCAGGAAGTCGCGCCGCGCCGCCTTGCGGCCGGCGTCATCCG
>CAZXVY010000103.1:0-8746 GCA_964644115.1 uncultured Terriglobales bacterium | reverse complement strand
CGTGTTACCGCCGTGAAAGGGCGATGTCCTAGGCCGGGCTAGACGACGGGGACGGCTGAGAATTGGTAATTGGGTAATTTGGTAATTGGGTAATTGTGCTGAGGTTGGCGACCGAAATTACCAAATTACCAAATTACAAAATTACCCAATCACCAATTGCCAGTTTTTAATTATAGCTGGCCCATTGCTACAATGTCTCCCATGCCGTTCCGCCAGCGTCCCGGGCAGGGTCCGCGCAAGGGCAAGATTCCGCCCCCGGAGGATACCCACGCCGAGGCCGCGTACCTCAAGCAACTGGGCGAGAAGCAGACGCCGGTGATCGTCAAGCTGGTGAGCGGTGAGACCGTGCACGGCTGGATTGAGTACTACGATCACAGCATGATCCGGCTCACCCGCGAGGGCGCTCCCAACCTGTTCATCTTCAAAGACCAGATCCAGTACATCGCCGAGGACACCGGCCGCGGGAGTTGAGCCGTTCCTGCGGCGTCTGAGCCGCCGGACGAAATCCTGAGTCCGCCGCGGCGGACCAGGGACCTCGAAGTTTCGCAGGAGTAATGATGACCGCGCCCACCCACGAATTCGTCCCCACAATGACGGAGATTGCGCGCGAGGCAGGGTCTCTGCTGATGACCTACTTCGCCCGCCGCGTGAAATTCGAATACAAGGGCGAGGTGGACCTGGTCACCGAAGCCGACCGCGCCTCCGAAGCGCTCATCACCGAGCGCATTCATGCGCGCTGGCCCCGGCACGGCGTGCTCGCCGAGGAAGGCACGCGCACCCCCGGCGCCGGCGAATACCAGTGGTACGTGGACCCGCTCGATGGCACCACCAACTTCGCCCACGGCTTTCCCGTCTTCTGCGTCTCGATGGCGGTGGAGCACCAGGGCAAGCTCGTGGCCGGCGTAATCTACGACCCCACCCGCGACGAGCTTTTTTCCGCCGAGCGCGGCTCCGGCGCTTATCTGAATTCGCGCCGCATCCACGTCTCCAAGATTTCGAATTTGGCGGAGAGCCTGGTGGCCACGGGATTTCCCAGCCACAAGCGCCACAAGAATCCCAACATCCACTTCTATCATCAGATTACTTTGCGGACCCACGGCGTGCGCCGCGCGGGCTCGGCTGCGCTGGATCTTGCGGGAGTGGCCTGCGGACGTTTTGACGGCTTCTGGGAATTCAACCTGAATCCCTGGGACACCGCCGCCGGCGTTCTGCTGGTGGAGGAAGCGGGCGGACAGGTCACGAACTTCTCCGGCGGCCCTTTTCGCATCCAGAGCGAGGAGACCATGGCCTCGAACGGCCTGCTGCACGCCGATTTGATCCGCGAGTTCGCTGCCATCTTTGCCGGCCGCGGCTTGGAGGAACTGCCCTCGGCGGCAGAGTACGCGCGCGGGAGGACGCCTTGATTCAACCAAACTGGAAAAGCCAACCACTACAACCGCGCTTACGACCCGCCCTGCGCCTTCACCGCTTACGCCACTTGTCCGCTGCCTCCCAGGGAAAACAAGCTCCCGGTGCGCGTCGAGGCGGGAGAAAAGTACAAGGCGCAATAGCTCACTAGCGAACGCCTTCCTTGCCGTAAGCTTGGCGGACGAACCGGTTCCCGCTCAGCCTGCCGTAGGTCCGCGACTTGCGGAAGAATCCCGAGCGGATCTTCTTCACCAGGTCCCGATAGATGCGCTCGCTGGGGCTGCCGCCCTGCGGGTTCAGAACACTCCGGTTCCAGGACGGGTCCAGCGCCAGCGCTTTCCGCACCCCTCGATCAAGACTCTGGGGACACAGCACCGTGGCCCCTGCCGCAATGGTTTCCGGGCGTTCTGTGGAGAGTCGAGCCACCACGCAGGGCACTCCCAGGATCAGCGCTTCCTCCTGCACCGTGCCGCTGTCGGTAAGGATCAGGCGCGCGTGCCGCTCCAGCTTCAGAAAGTCCAGGAAGCCCAGGGGAGCGGTCTGGATCACGCGCGAGTTCCGCAGCAGCCGGAGGAGTCCGTAGTCCCGTAGCCGGAACTTCACCCGCGGCATCACCGGCAGCACCACCGGCAGGCGGCGCGAAAGCTTCACCAGCTCGCGGATGCGGGCGCTGAGGCGGGCGCAGTCCTCCACGTTTTCTTCGCGGTGCAGGGTGCACAGGGCATACTGCCCGGGCCGTACGCCCAGCCGTTCCAGCACCGGACGCCGCTCTGCCGCCGGCAGGAAGGCCTGAATCGCGTCCACGATGATGTTGCCCACGCTGACCACGCGAAACCCGGGTACACCTTCTGCCAGCAGGATCTGCCGATAGCGTTCCAGGTAGCAGTAAATCAAGTCGGAGAGGTGATCAATGGTGATGCGGTTCTTTTCCTCCGGCATGCGCCAGTCGTAGCTGCGGCCTCCGCCTTCGATGTGGATC
Organism: uncultured Terriglobales bacterium; assembly: GCA_964644115.1. Taxonomy (GTDB): domain Bacteria; phylum Acidobacteriota; class Terriglobia; order Terriglobales; family Acidobacteriaceae; genus CAZXVY01. Next base: position 6,360 of record CAZXVY010000103.1, on the reverse strand, counting down.
ACCGGCGCCTGCGACTTGGCCACAATGATCGAGGCCAGCACGGTATTGGTGTCTCCCAGAAACAGCACCGCGTCCGGGCGAAGCGAGTCCAGCATCTCGGCGGTTTTCTGAAACAGCAGTGCGGTTTGATGCACATGGCCGGTGGCGCCGCGCCGCTTCAGCATCGCGCCCACCCGCAGGTTCAGGTCCGGACGCCGGACGCCGAGTTCGCGGTAGAACACGCCGTCCAGTTCGAAGTCGTAGTGCTGGCCGGAGTGGACGAAGATGTGCCGGTAGCCGCCCGCGCGCTGTCCTTCGTCCAGCAGGCGCAGCAGCTTGTGCATGCGTATCAGGTCGGGACGTATCCCCAGCAGCGTCACCAGCGTGAAGCGCCGGGCCACTAGAGCGCCTCCAGCATCTGCTCAAAGGACGGCACTTCCAGCAGTCCGTTCAATTCGCGCACCGTGGCCAGCGTCCGGTTCAGCCGGTTCTCGTTTTCGGGCACGATGGTGCAGTCCAGGTTGCATTTCTGCTGAAATTTCTTCAGCATCTCGTACTTCGACACCACCGTGGAATACACGTGATACAGGCCGGAGCGCGGGAATCGCCCGGGATTCTGCATGATGGTGTCGCAAATCACTCCGAACTGCCGGGTGGTGATTCCATTCCAGAAATGATTGGTGAAGCCGTGGATGGTCTTGCCCTTCTGTCCCAGGAACCATTCCAGCAGGCCGGTAAAGCCGTCCAGTTCCCTTCCGATGATGGAGGTGCGGAGGGTGAGGCAATCCGTCGGCTCTCCCAGGCTCTTGGAAAGGCCGTACAGATCGGTGGGCGACTTGGCCGAGGCTTCGTCGTAGGGAAACCCTTCCCGGCCGTTGTAAACGCAGTCCGTGGTGATGTGGATCAGCCGCGCGCCGAAAACCCGGGCCAGCACGTGCGGCAGCGCACCGTTGACGAACAAGGTCAGGGCGGGATCCCGTGCGGCAAAGGGAATGGTGACGCCGATAGCGTTGATGACGAAATCCACGTCTCCCGCAGCGCCCAGGAAAGACGCCAGCGCCTCGCCCGGGTCCGCTTTCCGGGCCTGAAAATCCTGCAGCATCCCGCCAGCGTCGAAGGGCACGACTTGGCTTCCGACTGCCGTTCCGTGCGCGCGCTCCAGCAGTTCGATCTTGGTGGGGTGGCGGACGGCCAGCACCAGTTGGTAGCGGTCTTTCAGGACACCATAGACCGCGCTCCCCAGCATTCCGGTGGCGCCCAGCAGCAGGACTCTCTTCATGGGTGAGCGGCTCAGCGGGGTTCTACCGTCCACACGTCTTTGCCCCAGTAGTCGTACGGAAACCGGTAGTCGTCCTGTTTCGCGGCCTCCAGGGTGGAAGTGGAGAAAAACATCAGCCGCGTGCCCGGCTCCAGCGGCCGGAATCCGTTGGCGTACCCGGCGGGAATGTGGAGCACCGCCGGCTGCCGTGCCGAAAGAACGAAGCGGTGCACCGGGTTCTGCTTGCTGGGGGCCGCGGTGTCATCCATCTCTACCGCCGCCACGATGGCCGACCCGGAAACCGCCAGCACGTACTTGTCTTCCTTCTGGTGGCCGTGAAAAGCCCGTACCACCTCGGTGGAGAAGTTCTCTACCAGGTAGAAGCGCTCCATGCCGCGCAGACTGAAGTCGTTGGCGAACGTGAGCTGGCCGCGATCGTCCACTGCCAGGCCGCCGGGAATGAGCCTGGGCCGCTTACTTGAACTGTCCATTGCTCCTCAGCTTTTCCACGTAGCGGGCGTTGAAGTAGACATCGTTCTCCGTGTATTTCAACCGCCCGAAGCGCACCAGGTCGCTCATCTCGCGCACCCCGTCTTCCACCGTGCGCAGGGTATTGGGATTGAACAGGCCGTCGCGCAGCGCCTTCTCCGTGTTCACCCGGTAGTTGCGCGCGTCCTCGAACTTCTGCTCGGCATACTCGATCTCGCACCCCGTCATGCGGCTCACCACCGCCGCCAGGTCGCGGATCTGAACATTGGTGGCCGCCAGGTTGTAGACGCCGCGCACCGGACGCTCCAGGTTGCTCACTAGCGCCTCGGCAATGTCCTTTACGTGGATCATGGGCCGCCACTGCGATCCGCCGAACACGGAAAGCTTGCCCCGGGTGAGCGCGCTGGCCGTCATGTAGTTCACCACCAGATCCATGCGCGGGCGCGAGTAGGTGTCGGAAACTCCAAACGCCGTGCCCAGCCGGAACACCAGGCTGTTTTCCTTCTGCAGGAACTTCTCCGCCTCCAGCTTGGTCTGGGCGTAAAGCGAAAGCGGATTCAGCGGCGAGTCTTCGCTCACCAGCCCGTCGTGCTGCCCGTAGACCGAGCAGGTGGAGGCAAACAGGATGCGGCCGTGGAAATTTTCCGCCAGCCAGCGCACCGATTCCCGGTTCACTTCCACGGTCAGCGGAGGGTTCACCTGGCAGGCCGCGTCGCCCACGATCGCCGAGAGCCAGATCACATGGCTGTAGGCAGGCAGCAGCGCCCCCAGTTTTTCCCGCTCGCGCACGTCGCCGCCGAGGAACTCCACCGGCTTGAGGAAGTGGTGCTCGTAGAGCAGGCAGTCGTAAACGGCGAAAGGGATTGCCTGCCGTGCCAGCAACTCGGTAACGGCCCCGCCAATGTATCCGGCTCCGCCAACAACCAGGACTTTTTCCATGGACTGGATGGGTGGGCAAGCAGTTTAGCACGCGCTTATTGCGTACTGCTGGTTGCTTACTGCTTATTGCCCCTTTCCTTTTTCCTTTTTCCTTTTGACTCTTGACTTCTTCTCACTCCGCCGGCACGGGCGGTGGCCCGTCCGGGATGAAGGGCTTGTAAGTCGTCTCTTTCGTCTTCTCCTCGAACTCCTTGCGCATGGCCGAGAGCAGGGCCGCGTCTTCGAACAGGTCCACGGCGGTCATGGCCAGGGTTTTGGCGGCGTGGGTCATGCCTTTGTGGCCTATGGACATTCCTCCCGTCGCCACCACCGGCCAGGCGTGCCAGGGCGCGCCCTTCGGAGCCGTGGTCAGTGAAAAGTGGATGGTGGGAACCTGCCAGCTCACATCGCCCACGTCGGTGGAGCCTCCCTCTACCTCCTGATTTTCATCAAACGGATGGATCACACCGTCCAGACCCTTGGGCTCGACCCCAGTGGCGCGCTGGATCTGGCGCGCGAACTCCTGCTCCTCCGCGGTGAACGGAATGTCACCCAGCCGTACCAGGTTGGCGTGGAGCGCTCGCGCGCCCGTGCGGCTAAGCTGCATTTCGTGACTGCCGGTCTGCACTCTCACGCTGGCCGTGACGCCGGCCATCAGGGCCGCGCCCTCGGCCATCTTGCGCACACGCTCCAGCATTTCCGCAACCCGCCCGCGATCGGTGTCCCGCACCCATAGCCAAAGCTTGGCGTACTCGGGGATTACGTTAGGAACGTCGCCACCCTTGACGATGGTGTAGTGAATGCGCGCGGTCGGGCGGGTGTGCTCGCGCATCATGTTCAGACCGTGGGTCATGAGCTCCAGTCCGTCCACCGCGCTGCGTCCATTCCAGGGATCGGAAGCGGCGTGCGCCGCCTTACCGTGGAACTCCACCACCATGTCCACGATGGCCTGCCCGGTTTGCGTGTCCGCTGACGTCGAGTCGTCGGGATGCCACACCAGCACCGCGTCCACGTCCTTGAACAAGCCGGCGCGGACCATGTACACCTTGCCGCTCACGGATTCTTCCGCCGGCGTTCCGTAGAAGCGCACCGTGCCCTTCACTTTGCCGGCGGCGATCAGCTCTTTCACCGCCACCGCCGCGCCCATGCTGGCGGCGCCGAACAGGTTGTGCCCGCAGCCCTGCCCGGCCGCGCCCGCAACCAGCGGCTCCTTCACCGGCGACGCCTTCTGCGAGATGCCGGGCAGCGCGTCGTACTCGCCCAGGATGCCGATGACCGGCCTACCTTCTCCGTAGCTGGCGATGAACGCCGTCGGCATTCCCGCTACCCCGCGTTCCACTGTGAAGCCCTGCTGCTCGGCGTAATCGGCCAGCAGCTTCGCGGATTTCTTCTCGCGCAGCGCGGTTTCAGCGAACGCCCAGATCTGATCGCTCAGCGAAACCAGCTCACCGCGGTGCTTCTCGATAGAAGCCGCGGCCTCGTCCTTCTTCTTGACGTCTACCGCCGGCGCAGCGGCAGGCTTCTTCTGGGCGCTCTTCTTCTCAGCAGCCAACGCAGGCAACGCAAGGATCACCAGCGACAGCACAAGGGTTACGGCCGGACGGCTGACCTTCATTGGTTTTCTCCTGATGGGAATGCAAGGCTACTGCGGCTTGGGTTTCATCTCCCAGAGCACGTTGATGATCTTCCACTGGCCGTTCACCTTGGCCATGTGCATGTAATCAATCCACTCCAGCATTTCCGCGCGTACGCTGGCCGTGTTGCCGAACACGTCCAGGATGGTCACGTTCTTCACCTGCTTGTCTTTGGGAATGCTCTTGCCGCTGCCCGTGCGGATGATCTGCACCAGTTCCAGGGCGCTCATCTGGTCGAGGCGCGTGCGCCCGTTCGCATCCGTGCGGGCGATGCGCTTGGCCAGATGCGGATGCAGCGCCCGCTCCATGCGGTCCGGATTGCCTTCATAGTAGCCCTCCACGTAGTCGAGGGCCGTGGCGCGAATGCCGGCTTCGTCTTCCGGTGAGACCTTCGAATCGGCGGCGGCGGGAACCATCAGCCACGCAACAATGCACACAACCAGCAGAAGTCGAAACATGAGTTGCTTCCTCCGGATGCCCAGGGGCGAACCTTTCGAGCGGGTGCCAGTCATTATAAAGGACGCGCCACAGCACCAGAAGGCGCCGGACCTTTCCTCGCTGCGGCGGCTGGCGTCCCGCCCTGCGGTAGGCGTGCGGTATTGGTTTAGAATCGAACTGTGGTAAGCCTGCTGGATCGCACCGTCGAAAAGCGCCCTGACCGCGTGTTGCTCAAGGGCCGAATCCTGTTCCTGACGGAAGATCCGGAACTCATAAGGCGGCAGCTGGCCGGCGAAGATCTGCCCTGGGACACGAAGAACCCGGCGGCCAATCCCAAGCTGCGCGACGACATCTCCACCGACGAAATCACTCCCGCGCACATCTGCTTCTTCTTCGACGAGACCCTGGGCGAGTTTCCCTATACCGGGCTGAAGTGCGGCTCCGAGCTTCCCATCAAGCGCGCCGACGTAAAGAAGGGCGGGTTCGTGGCCTGCGTGAGCGGCACGCGGCGGGGCAAAGGGTCCAGCCGCGAGCAATCGCCTTACGCCGAGCTGTGCGCCGGCATCAAGCTGGTGATCGCCGAAAATCACGAGCGCATCTACAGGCAGAACTGCCAGAACCTGGGCGTGTTCACTTCCACCGACTTCGGCTTGATTGACCGCATCCGCCGCGGCCAGGAAATTCCGCTGGCCGAATTCACCGCCGGCGAAGACGACATTACCCGCCAGATCATCGAGTACGGCGGACTCTTCCCCTTCAACGTGGCGCGCTTGCAGAGGAAGGTCTTTCTGCCGCCCATCCGCACGGCGCCGCGTCCCATGACCCTGGCGGAAAAGATTTTCGCCCGCCACATGATCAACGAGAAAGGCGAGCTGGGAGTGCCCTCCGTGAAGCCGGGCGACGCCGGCTTTGCCCGCACCGACCTGCGCTTCAGTCACGAGTACGTCACGCCCATGGCGTCCATCTTCTTCGAGCGGCTGGTGGGCAAGGACGCGCCCGTCAACGACCCGTCTTCGGTCATCTTCTTCCGCGACCACCTTACCTTCCTCGACGACGTGCTCTCCGAGGAAAAGCGCAAGATGGGCCTGCTCGACCTGGCCACGCAGCTCAAGCTGCGCCAGGAAGACTTCGCCCGCTCGCGCGGCATCAAGCTGCATGGCGAACTCACCGACCGCAAGGGCTCCGAGGGCATTTGCCACTCCATCGTGCTCGAGACCTACGCTCTGCCCGGCCAGCTCAACGTGGGCTCGGACTCGCACACCCCGCACGTGGGCGCCATCGGCTGCATTGCCTTCGGCATCGGCACCACCGACGTCTTTAATTCCTGGACCACCAAGGATGTCCGCGTGAAGGTCCCGGAGTCGCTGCGCGTGGTGGTGCGCGGCAAGAGGAAACCCAACGTCGCGGCCAAGGACTTCATTCTCGCCATCCTGGCGCTCGACTACGTGCGCAGCGGCAAGGCGCTGGCCAAGGTGATCGAGTACGCGGGCGAGGCCATCGAAGAGTTGAGCGTGGACGAGCGCGCCACCATGACTAACATGGCAGCCGAGATCGGGGGCTTCACCGGCATCGTCGCGCCCGATCAGAAAGTGGTGGACTTCCTGGTGGAACGCCGCGGCATGAATAGTGCGAACGCCGCGAAGT
>CAZXVY010000102.1:0-8799 GCA_964644115.1 uncultured Terriglobales bacterium | reverse complement strand
CACACTGAAAGGGTTGCAAGGCGTGCAGGCCGTCCAGTCGCTTGCTGTGGAAGCCCAAGCCGGGTCGCGCGGTTACGTGATCACGGGCGAGGAGAGATATCTGGAACCCTACCACGCTGCTGTTTCCCGGCTTGAGCCCGCCGTCCACTCGCTACGGCAGCTTACGGCGGACAATCCAAGGCAGCAGCAGCGTTGTGACCGGCTCGATCCGCTTGTCTCCGCGCACCTCGAGTGGCGAGTGCGTCTCATTGCAGAGCGCCGAGCGCGCGGGTTCGCCGCAGCCGCAGACCTGGTCGAGACCGGCGAGGGCAAGGCACTCATGGATGGCATCCGCGCGTTGCTCGCGGACATGGATCGGGAGGAGAGGGAACTGCTGGGTCAGCGGACCCGAAAAGTTGAGTCTGCGAATGCCAGATTCACCCTGATCTCGTGGGCAGGTGCCCTCATCAGCGTTGCGCTGCTCATCGCTGTTTTTTACTTCCTGCGCCAGGAGGTCGGCCGCCGCTCCCGAGCGGAAACCGAGTTGCGCGAGAGCCGCACCCTGGTGCAGTCCATCCTGGACAGCATGGGCGACGGCGTGGTCTCCGCCAACCGCGAAGGTCAATTCACCCTTTTCAATCCAGCGGCCGAACAGATGCTGGGCCAGGGGACTGCCGCGGCGCCTCCGGGCCAATGGAGCGAGCAGTACGGCGTGTACCTGGCCGACGGAACCACCCCCTATCCCGCAGAGCAGCTTCCCCTGGTCCGCGCTCTGCGCGGAGAAAACGTGAACGGTGCCGAGATGCGGATTCGGCGGCCGGGCGAAGCCTCGGCGCTCCACTGGTTGAGCGTAACGGCGCGCCCGATTCACGATACCGAAGGCCGTCTGGCCGGCGGCGTTGCCGTCTTCGGAGACGTCACCGAGAAAAAGCAGGCAGAGGTCCGGCTGCAGGCCAGCGAAGCCCGCTTTCGAGGTTTTCTGGAGTCTGCTCCCGAAGCCATGCTGGCCGTGGACGTGGCGGGCAAAATCGTGCTGGCCAACGCCCAGACGCAGAGGCTCTTCGGTTTTCGCCGAGAGGAACTGTTGGGGCAACCGGTGGAGATGCTGGTTCCCTCCGCGGTGCGCAGCCTCCATGCCGAGCACCGCGCTCAGTTCGCAGCCCACCCCGGCCACCGGCCCATGGGCGCAGAGCTGGAACTGAAAGGCGTACGCAAGGATGGCAGCGAGTTCCCGCTGGAGATCAGCCTCAGCCCGGTGAAAACCGAGGAAGGCCTGCTGGTCACCGCCGCCATTCACGACGTTACTCAGCGCAAGCAGGCGGACGCCCGGCTGCAGGCCAGCGAAGCCCGCTTTCGAGGATTTCTGGAATTAGCTCCCGATGCCATGCTGGCCGTGGATCAGGCGGGCCGCATCGTACTGGCCAACGCGCAGGCGCAGAAGCTCTTCGGTTTCCGCCGAGAGGAACTGCTGGGGCAACCGGTGGAGATGCTGGTTCCCTCCGCGGTGCGTAGCCAGCATTTCGAGAAGCGCGCTGAGTTCATTGCCCATGCCGTCTCGCAGCAGATGCGCCCGGGGCTGGAAGTGCAAGCGCTGCGCAAGGACGGCAGCGAAGTCCCCGTCGAAATCAGCCTCAGTCCGCTCGAAACCGAAGAAGGCCTGGTGGTCACCGCCGCCATTCGCGACATCACCGAGCGCAAGCACGCCGAAAATGCCATCCGCGATCTGAACCGTCAACTGGAGGCTGGGGTAGAGGAACTGCGGGCCAGCAACCAGGAACTGGAAGCCTTCAGCTACTCCGTTTCTCACGACCTGCGGGCGCCCCTGCGCCAGATTCACGGGTTCACCAAGGTCGTGGTTGAGAAGTACGGACCGCAGTTCGACGCCCAGGCCCAGGCCTACCTGGGGCGCATCGAGGAAGGGGCGGCGAAGATGGGCCGCCTGATTGACGACCTGCTTAACCTCTCGCGCCTGGGGCGCCGCCCCCTGCAGCGCGAACCGACGCAACTCGCGGCGCTGGTGGAAGGCGTTCGTACCGAACTGCAAGCCGAGATCAACGGACGCACGGTGGAATGGCGAATCCAGTCCCTGCCGCCTGCCGATTGCGATCCTGGTTTGATGAAGCAGGTGTTCGCCAACCTGCTGGGTAACTCCCTCAAGTACACCCGGCCGCGGGAGCATGCCGTGATCGAGGTGGGCCAGAAGGCGGAAAACGCAGAGCGAGTCATCTACGTGCGCGACAACGGGGTGGGCTTCAGCATGAAGTACGCCAACAAGCTGTTCGGCGTCTTCCAGCGCCTGCACAGCACCGACGAATTTGAAGGCACGGGCGTGGGCCTGGCCACCGTGCAGCGCATCGTCCACAAACACGGAGGACGCATCTGGGCGGAGGCGGAAGTGGGGCGGGGCGCCACCTTCTGCTTCACCCTGGGAGCGGCAGGCGCGGCGGCCTCTGTGGACCTGCAGGTCGAGGAGATAAGAACATGAAAGAAAGAGAAGCGGTAGAGATTCTCCTGGTGGAAGACAATCCCGCCGACATCGAGCTCACCCTGCTGGTCTTGCAGCAGCACAAGCTGGCCAACTCCATCCACGTGGTGCGCGACGGAGAAGAGGCACTGGACTACCTCTTCTACCGCGGCGCCTACAGCCTGCGCGGGAACGGTACGCCCCGCCTGGTACTCCTCGACCTGAAGCTGCCCAAAGTGAGCGGGCTGGAGGTGTTGGCGGAGATGAAGAAGGACGCCCGCTTGCGCACCATTCCCGTGGTGGTGCTCACTTCTTCCAAGGAGGACCGTGACCTGATGGAGAGCTACCAACTGGGCGTCAACAGCTACATCCAGAAGCCGGTGGACTTCAACCAGTTCCGCGAGGTGGTGGGACAGGTGGGGATGTACTGGATGGTGGTGAATCACACCGCCCCCCAGGCCAGGGAGGAGCAGGCTTGATCAAGAGGCTGAAAGCGCTGGCGCCGGCCTGCTCCGGGCCCTTGCGCCTGCTGCTGCTCGATGACCAACCCGCCGACGCGGAGCTGGCGCTACTGGAGTTGGAACGCGCTGGTTACCAGGTCTCCGCCGAGGTCACCCAGAACCTCGAGGAATTCACTGCGCGTCTGCGTACCCAGTACTACGACCTGGTGCTCTCCGACTTCAACCTGGGAGAGTCGAACGGGATGGACGCCTTCTCCGTCCTCAAGCTCCTGGAAAAGGACACTCCCTTCGTCCTGCTGAGCGGCAGCGTGGGCGACGAGCAGGCGGTGGACTGCGTCAAGCAAGGTGTGACCGACTTTGTGCTCAAAGACAACCTGGTGCGCCTGCCTCTGGCGGTGCGCCGTGCTCTGGCGGAGCGCGCCCTGCGCGTCGAACAGGTGCTGGCCCTGGAAGCGCTGCGCAAAAGCGAGTCCCGCTTTCGCCGTGTGCTCGAAACCAACGTCATGGGGGTCATCATCTGCAAGCTGGATGGCCAGGTGCTGGATGCCAACGACGCCTTTCTCTGCCTGATTGGCTACTCCCGCCAGGACCTCGAAGCCGGCCAGATCCGCTGGACCGAGTTGACCCCTCCCGAATTCCTCCCTCTGGACTGGCATGCGTCCGAGCAACTGCGCCTGGGCCGCACCGTTGCCCCCTGGGAAAAAGAGTACATGCGCAAGGACGGAACCAGGATTCCGGTGCTGATCGGCGCCGCCATGCTGGAGGGCTCCCAGGAAGAAGCCGTGGGCTTCATCCTGGACATCAGCGAGCGCAAGCGCGCCGAAGCAGCTCTGCTCCAGAGCCACGCCCTGCTGCAAGGCGTGGTCGAGGGCACCAGCGACGCCATCTTCGTCAAGGACCTGGACGGCCGCTATCTGCTGGCCAACTCCCCTTGTGCCGCCGCGCTGGGCCGGCCCGGGGAGGTAATCCTGGGCAAGACCGACGCCGATCTTCTCGACGCCGAAAGCGCCCGCAACTTCGCCGAAGGCGACCGCCGCGCCTTGCTCGCCGCCGGCAGCCAGACGTCCGAGGAGCATGAAAGCAGCACCGGGCGGACCTACCTGGCCACCAAAGGCCCCTACCGTGACGCACAAGGAGCGGTGCGGGGCATCATCGGCATTTCGCGCGACATCAGCGAGCGCAAGCGCGAACAGGAGGCGCTGCGCCAGTCGGAGGAAAAGTTTGCCAAGGCCTTTGATTCCAGCCCCACCGCCATCAGCATCAGCACCCTGCGCGAGGGGCGCTACGTGGACGTAAACGACAGCTTCCTGCAGATGACCGGCTACCAGCGTTCGGAAATCCTCGGCCGCACCGCCGCCGAGCTGGGAATGTGGATCCATCCCGAAACCCGGGTGGCGCTGGCAGAGGCGCTGAGCCTTCAAGGCAAAGTCCTGGAGTTCGAGTTCCTCTTCCGCGCCAAAAACGGAGAGGAGAGAGTCGGAGCATTGTCGGCCGAACTGATCCAGGTGGGCGGAGAACCCTGCCTGCTGGCCAACATCCGCGATGACACTGAACCCCGCCGCGCCCAGCAGGCGTTACTCGAATCGCAGCGGCAATACGAGTCCCTGGTCAACTCCGTGGACGGCATCGTATGGGAGGCGGACGCCAAGACCCTGCGTTTCACCTTTGTCAGCCCGCAAGCCGAGCGCTTACTCGGTTATCCCCCTGCGCGATGGCTCCAGGAACCCGATTTCTGGACCGGGCACATTCACCCCGAGGACCGGAAGTGGGCTGTGGACTACTGCCTGCGGGCCACCGCCGAACAGTGCGACCACAATTTCGAGTACCGCATGCTGACCGCCGATGGACGAACGGTTTGGCTCCGCGACATGGTCAATGTGGTGGTAGAAAACGGCCAGACCTCAAGGCTGCGCGGCCTGATGGTGGATGTGACCCAGCAGCGTGAAATGGAGCAGCAGCTTCGCCAGTCGCAAAAGATGGAAGCCGTGGGGCAACTGGCCGGGGGCGTGGCCCACGACTTCAACAACCTGCTAATGGTGATCCGCGGCTACAGCGAGCTCATGCTCGACCGCCTGGAGCCGCAAAGCGTGGTTCGCACTCAGGCCGAGGGCATCCTGCAGGCGGCGCAGCGGGCCAGTACCGTCATCCGGCAACTGCTGGCTTTCAGCCGCAAGCAAGTGCTCTCCCCCAAGGTCCTGGATCTGAATGCAGTGGTGGGTGAGGTGGGCAAGATGCTGCTGCGCCTGATTGGCGAGGACATCGAGCTGCAAGTGGTGAAAGCCCTCGACCTCGGACGCGTGAAGGCCGACCCTGGCCAGCTCGAACAGGTCATCCTCAATCTGGCGGTGAACGCGCGCGATGCCATGCCCGGCGGCGGCAAGCTCATCCTGGAGACGCGGAACGTGGTGCTGGACGACGCCTATGCGCGCGCCCACATCAGCGCCCAGGCCGGCCCCTACGTGCTACTGGCCGTGACCGACAACGGCGTGGGTATGGATCCCGAAACCCGCAGCCGCATCTTCGAGCCTTTTTTCACCACCAAGGAACAGGGTAGGGGGACCGGATTGGGGCTGGCCATGGTGTACGGCATCGTCAAACAGAGCGGAGGCTACATCTGGGTGTACAGCGAGCTGGGGCAAGGAACTACCTTCAAGATTTACCTGCCGCAGGTTTCGGAGCAGCCGGCGGTGGTCCCTGCGGAGGCGCCGAAGGAAACCGGCCGGGCCTCGGAAACCGTGCTCCTGGTGGAAGACGAAGAGGACGTGCGCAAGGTGGTGACGGACTTTCTGCAGGCGCGCGGCTACACCGTGCTGGGGGCGGGTAGCGGGCCGCTGGCCCTGCGCCTGGCGAAACAGCACCCTGGACCCATCCACCTGCTGCTTACCGACGTGGTCATGCCGGCGATGGGCGGTCGCGAACTGGCGGAGCGCATGCGCCAGCAGCAGCCGGGCATCAAGGTGCTCTACATGTCCGGCTATACCCATCGCGGGGCGGGACAGAACCACGGCCTCGATCCCGAGGAGCCGTTCCTGGAAAAGCCCTTCAGCGGCGAAACGTTGGCCAGGAAATTGTCGGAGGTGCTGGGAAACGGAAAGCGCCCCCCGCACTCCATAGTGGCGGAAGTTGCGGCGGGAGCGACGGCGAGATGCGATTAGGCGGTGCGCTCCTGGAAGCGGGCGCGCACCTCGGCTTCGGCGCGCAGCCAGTCTTCCGCGGCGTGACCATCCTCGCCCCCGCGCTCCAGGTACAGCTCGTAGGCGCGCTGGCGGATCAATTCGTTCAGGTCGGCATTGCCATTGCTGGTGGTGCTTCCGTTCGCCGCCGGCTTCTTCGACGCGGCCGGCTTGCGGGTGGTGGTGCTGCGGGGACGCTTGCTGGGGGACATCGGGGTGGTGCTCCTTTCCATGAGGGCGCTTCCAATGTAAACGAAAAGGCGGTGGATTTGTGGGGCGGGGCGGATAAAAAAATCTTATGGCAGAGATTAGTTCGCAGGCGAGGAACATGACCATTCTGATCGCCGACGATGATCGCGTGTTGACGGGTATTCTCACCACCCGCCTGAAGCAAGCGGGGTTCGAGGTGGCCGTGGCGCATGATGCTATGCGAGCCATCATGGCCGCCTTGAGCAATCCGCCTGCGGCCATCCTGCTCGACTTCAACATGCCCGGCGGTTCGGGGCTCCAGGTCCTGCGCCAGTTGCGGAATTCCACCCTGACCAGCAGGATCCCCATCATCGTGGTCAGCGGCAGCCTGGAGCCGGAGACGGAAAAGAAGGTGCGGGAACTGGGTGCGGATGATTTTGTCTGCAAGCCTGCGAGTTGCGAGTTGCTGCTCGGCAAGATCCACCAGTTGCTGCAGCGATCGGAAGCAGGGCTCGGGCGGTCTGAAGGGCGGCCTTCTTGGGCCTAGTGAAAATCGTGCGAGTGTGTAGGCGCCCGGCTGATGTGCAGCGCCTGCACCCGCTCCGCCTTCACTGAAATCACCCGGTCCTGTTTCTGCAGCACTCCCTCGATGAGCAGGAAGGGATGGCTCACCAGCACCGCGCGGTTCTGTCCGAACAGGTCGGGGGTGACGATGGCGTTGGCGATGCCGGTTTCGTCCTCCAGGCTGAGGAACAAAAATCCGCGCGCCGTGCCCGGACGCTGGCGCGCGATCACGCAACCCGCGATGCGCAGCCTCTTTCCCGCCGCCAGGTGCTGCAGGTCGGCGGCGCGCGCCACTCCCATGGCGTTCATCTGCGCCCTCCGGAAGGCCATGGGATGCGGTCCCACCGTGAGCCCGGTGCCGGTGAAGTCAGCCAGCAAGCGTTCCTCATGGGTCATGGGCGCGAGCGGGGAAGTCGAATCCGCCGCCGGGATTTCCTCCAGCAGCGGCCCCGCGGGGCGCGCCGCCCGCTCCACCTGCCACAAAGCGTCGCGACGGTGGAAGAATGGTTTCTCGTTCTTCGTTTTTCGTTTCTCGTTGGCAGGCTCTCGAGAAACGAGAAACGAGAAACCCGAAACCGTATTCAACGCTCCAATTGTCGCCAGCGTTACCAGTTCGTCCTTGTGCAATTCGGGGACGCGGCGCGCCAGCTCGTCCACGGAAGCGAAGAGTGCGCGTCCACGCTCGCGCAACAGCGCTTCGGCCGCCTCCCGGCGCAGGCCTTTGACGTAGCAGAGGCCGAGGCGAAGAGCGATTCTGTCATTCCGAGCGAGCCCCAGGGAACGGAGTGACTGAGGGCGAGTCGAGGAATCCCTATCCTCTCCAGCGCCCTCGATGACGATAGGGATTCCTCGACTCGCGCTCGGGTCGTCCGCCGAGGCGGACTCCCTCGCGCTCGCTCGGAATGATGGAGCTTCCAACGTACATTTCCACTCCGATCGCATCACGTCCACCGGCAGCACGCGCACCCCGTGGCGCTGCGCGTCTTTCACCAGCGTGGCCGGATGGTAGAAACCCATGGGCTGGTTGTTGAGCAGGGCGGCAGTAAAAGCGGCGGGGTAGCGGCACTTCAGCCAGGCGCTGGCGTAGGCCAGCAGGGCGAAGCTGGCGGCGTGCGATTCGGGAAATCCGTAGAGCGCGAAGGAAGTGATGGACTGCACGATCTGCTCCTGCGCGCCGCCCGTGATGCCGTTGCGCTCCATCCCCGAGCGCAGCTTGGCCTCGATCTCCTTCATGCGTGCCACCGAACGTTTGAAGCCCAGGGCGCGGCGCAGCTCTTCGGCCTGGCCTCCGGTGAACCCGGCGGCAATCATGGCCATGCGCAGGAGCTGTTCCTGGAAAATGGGGACGCCCAGCGTGCGCTCCAGCACCGGCTCCAGCGAGGGATGCGGATACGTCACCGGCTCGCGTCCCTGGCGGCGGCGTAAATAAGGATGCACCATGCGCCCGGCGATGGGCCCCGGACGGATGATGGCCACCTCCACCACGATGTCGTAAAAAGTTTTGGGACGCAGCCGCGGCAGGCACGACATCTGTGCCCGGCTCTCCACCTGAAACATGCCCACGGTGTCCGCGCGCTGCAAGGCCTGGTACACGGCGGGATCGTCGGGCGGCAGGTGCGCCAGCTCCACTTCCTCGCCATGGCCGGTGCGGATCAGCTCGATGCACTCGCCCATGGCCGCCATCATGCCCAGCCCCAGCAGGTCCACCTTGATGATGCCCAGGTCGGCGCAATCTTCTTTGTCCCACTGCACCACCACGCGGCCGGGCATGGTCGCGGGCTCAAGCGGCACCACGGTGTCGAGTTCTCCTTCGCAAATCACCATGCCGCCCGAGTGCTGGCCCAGGTGCCGGGGCAGGTCGCGCACGCTGAGAAAAAGCTCGAGAAATTTCTTCATGCGCGGATGCTCCAGGTCCAGGCCGGCATCGCGGAACTGGCGCGGAGCGGTGTCGGCGGGATCCGGGTATTCC
>CAZXVY010000101.1:0-8825 GCA_964644115.1 uncultured Terriglobales bacterium | reverse complement strand
AAGCTGGCCCGACGGCCCCGGAAGCCCCGAATCCTATCAGGGTGTTACTGGGGTTGGAAAACTCGGGAAGCAGCGGCGGACCAGCCGTGAACGGCTGAAAGGCGGCGGTACTCATGTAAGTGAACTCCGAGGCGCCGATCCAGCTCACCATGATGTCGCTGTACACGAAGGGAGCCGTGAAGATCCCGAAGCCGCCACGCAGCACATCTTTGCCGCCGCGGAAGGAATAGGCGAACGCCACCCGCGGCTGCACGTTGTTGTAGTCCGTTGGATGGAAAGGACCGACGGTCTTGGTGTCCGGACCGGAGGGCAGGACATCCACGTCGTACCGCACTCCGAAAGTCAGACTGAGGTTGGGCTTTACCCTCCACTGGTCCTGCAGGTAGAGCGCATAGAGCTTATGGAAGTAGCTGAAGCGCGTGCTCGTATCAAACGTAGGCCCAGCCGGGCCGGCAAACAGCCCAGACTCCCAGTCGTTGCCCCGCGGCGGGATGACCTGGCCGGTCGCAGGGAAGAAAAATTCGCGAGGCTCCAAGAACAGGAACACCAACGCCGAGGGACCTGCCGAGAAATCTCCACAGCCGGCGATGTTGGGCAAGCCGAAGAAGCTGTCCGGACAGAACACGCCGAATCCCGGAGTAAACAGCGGCACCTGCGCGTTGGTCCAGACGGGCTGGGCTTCGCCGCCAAACTTGAACGTGTGGTTGCCGTGGGTGTAGGTCACGTTTTCGCCTAGTTGAACCCGTTGCTCACGATAAAAGCGAACGCTGCCCACAAAGCCGCCACCGGAAACCAGGTTAGGAATGCTGATGGCGGGCTCGAATCCGGCGCCTTTGGGCTCCAGGTGGAAGGTGCGCCGGCCGTACTGCAAGAGCGTGTCGCTGGTCAGCGTGGGCGAAAACACATGCACCAGGTTGGCGTACACCGTCTGGTCGCGCACCGGGTTGTCCCGGTACGAAGACGGCAGTCCCTCTCCCGGAGGGGCGCCACGAACGTTTTCCTTGCGGGTATCGTTGAACAGATAGCTGATGTTCAAGAACGTGCGATCGCTCAGCACGTTGTTGCTCTTGCCGAAGAACTTGTCGTAGTTGTCCACCGACAAGATCGAGCCCAGCGTCTCGGGCTGCAAGCCAAAGAAACGCTTGGTGGCATTGATGCTGATGCAGGCAAAGGGGTTCGTAGGAAAAAGAACAGGGTCCGCGGGAAACGGAGAATCACCAGGAAGAACGGGACAGCCGGGACTGGGGTCTACGGATCCTATGGAGTTCAAGATAAACTGGGAATAGATGGGCGACTCCGCCCGGCGCTGCCCTTCGTAGCCAGCGAAGAGGAAGTTCTTTTCCTTGCGCAGCGGCCCGCCGACCGTGCCCCCGAACTGGTTGGAGCGAAGCGCCGTGAAGCCTGGCGCGGAGAGCAGGTTGTCGGCGTTCAGCCTGTCGTTGCGGAAAAACTCGTAGAGGGTGCCGTGCACGTCATTGGTGCCTGACTTGGTGATGGTATTAACCACCGAACCGAGGCTGCGTCCCGTGTCGGAGTTGAAGGGACTCTCCACCACCCGGAACTCCTGCACCCAGTCCATGGACGGACTCACACGCTGGACCCCAGAGATGCTGGTGGTGTAGTCCAGGCCATCGAGCGCGAAGAAGGTAGTGTGGCTTTCGCGGGTGCCACCGAAGCTCAGCTTCAAGACGGTTTCCGTGAAGGGAGACTGGGCTCCGACCGCCGTGCTCCTCCCCACTGCAACGGAAGGCGTCAGCAACACGAAGTCGATGAAGTCACGCCCCGAGATGGGCAGGTCCTGGATCTTGCGGGCCTCGATCACCTGGCTGACGTCGGATTTCTCCAAGTCGATGCCCTGTGCGGTTTCCTGGACCTCGACTTGCTCCTGGCGAGCCTCAACCCCGAGCCGGAGAGTGAGCGTGGCCACCTGGCCGACCGAGAGCTGCACGGGCAAGGTGTGCGGAGTGAAGGTCTTGGCCTCTGCCGTCAGCTCGTAGCTGCCGGCGGGAACGCCGGCGATAACGGCAAGGCCGTTGCCGTCGGTCACCGCGGTTCGCTTCGCGCCCGTGTCCTTGTTCTTGAGAGTGACGCTTGCTCCCGGAACGACGGCCCCGGTGGGATCATCCACGGTCAGTTTCAGCGTGGCTAGCTGCTGTCCGAAGATGCTGCCGGTCAGAAACACAAGCACAACCACGCCAGTCCGAACTGCCCCAATCCAACGTTGGCCCATGGTTCACCCCTTTTGTTGCGGGGAGTCTGTCACTTCGACTCCCTCAAATCAAGCGGATTCCGACGGTTTGGAGCGGCGTTTCCTGCACCAAAACCGGCTCGAAGCGGCCGCGGTCTGGAACACAGTCAGAGTTTCCCTAGTCCGGCCAGAATCTTCTCCGGTGTGATCGGCAAATCCCGCACCCGTACACCCACAGCGTCATAGATCGCGTTCGCAATGGCAGGCGCCGGAACGATCAGGCAGGACTCGGCCAGGGACTTGGCGCCAAAAGGGCCGGTGGGCTCGTTCGACTCCACGAACACGCTCTCAATCTTGGGCGGCATCTCCACCGCTGTCGGAATCTTGTAATTGAGGAAATCCGCGGCCAGACAGGCCCCGTTGGAGTGGTCGAACACCAGATCCTCCATGAGCGCGTATCCCAATCCCTGCTGGAAGCCGCCTTCCACCTGTCCTTCCGCGCCCGCGGGATTGATGACCCGCCCGATGTCGTGGGCAAAGACCACCCGTAACACCTTGACCTGACCGGTCTCGGTATCCACCTCAACCTCGACGAATTCGGCTGTGGCCGGAGAGGGATTGGATGCCGGCGCCAGCGAAGCCATGCCCATGATGGTGCCCTTTTCGTCGAGGGAGGTCTTGCGCATGCCGTCCGGGACCATCTGGATGTACGGGGATTCTGCCTGTTTCACAACGTCGGAGATGGGGATACTGCGCTCCGGGGATCCGTGGACGCGAACCCTGCCTTGCCAAGTCTCCAGCTCCTCGGGAGCGGCTTGTAACATGGGGGCGGCGACGGCCAGCAGCCGCTTCTTCGCCGATGCCGCGGCCGCCCGCACCGCGTTCCCCGAGGCATAGGTCACTCGGCTGGCATGGCTGGGGGCGTCAAAGGGCACCGTCTCGGTATCCGCGTAGGTGATGCGCACGTCTTCGACGGCCACGCCCAATTCTTCCGCCGCGATCTGAGCTAGCACCGTGTTCTGCCCGCAGCCCAGGTCAATGGTGGCCGTGGATAGATCCACGCTGCCATCCACATTGAGCTTCAAGACCGCGCCGGAATGCTCATAGATATCCGGGAAACCTACGCAACCGCTCACCCAGAGAGCCTGGCAAGCCAGCCCGATTCCGCGCCGCTTGGTTCCCGCCGGCCGGTTGGAACGGCGCTCGCTCCAGCCAATCTTTGCCGCTCCCTGCTGCAGGCAGTCCGCCAGGCGGTAGGTGGAAAGCCGGAACGACGGTTCGAAGGGGTGCGGTTCCCCCTCCTGGTGTGCGTTCTTCAGCCGAAACTCGATGGGATCGAGCTTCAAGGCGTCGCAGATTTCGTCGATCTGCGATTCCACGGCGAAGGCGGCCTGGGGAGCGCCGTATCCGCGGAACCCGCCCCCGATCATGTTGTTGGTGTACACGGAGCGGCCTTCCCACTTCTGGTTGGGGCAACGGTAGGGCAGCAGGAACCCGTAGAAGCCGTGCACCATCAGGACCACGGCGCCGTGCGTGGCGTGCGATCCCGTATCCAGCAGGCTGCTGGCGTAGCGGGCAGTGAGGGTGCCGTCTTTCTTGACCCCCGTCTTCAAGTGCATCTTGATGGGATTGCGCGCGGTGGTGATGAAATCCTCGTAGCGGGTCTGTTCCGCGCGCACGGGACGGCCGGTCTTCAGGCTGAGCAGCGCGCAGATGGGCTCGATGAAACCCATGTCGAGCTTGCCGCCGAACCCACCGCCGATGTAAGGCGGCTTCACCACCTTGACCTTGCCCACGGGAATTCCCAGGGCGAAAGCCAGTTTCTCCCGCAGGCCGAACAAGTGCTGCGTGGACGACCAGACGGTCAGGTTGCCGCGCGCGTCGCTATCCACCACGCACACCCTGGGCTCCATGTAGCAGGTGTGTACGCGCTGCGTCTGGTAAGTGTTCTCGAAGGTGAAATCGGCTTCGGCGAAGCCCTTTTCCAGGTCCCCGAAGCTGAACGAGGGATTGAGGGCGATGTTGTGGGGCGCGTGTTCGTGGATCTGCGGCGCCCCCGGCTTCATGGCCTCCTCGGGATCGAACACGGCCGGCAGTTGTTCGTATTCCACATGGATCCGCTCCAGTGCTTCCTCGGCAATCTCCGGCCGGGTGGCCGCCACCGCGGCCACGGGCTCGCCCGCGAAGCGCACCGTGTCACTCAGGATGAGCATGTCCCGAACCATGCTCAGGGCCGTGCTGGGCGCGAAATACACAGGGTGAAACTTGATCTTCGGCGCCTCCGACGGCACCAGCACCGCCTTCACGCCCGGCAGCCGTTCCGCCTCGGAGGTGTCAACGTGCAGGATGCGGGCATGGGGATAGGGGCTGCGCAGGAGCTTGGCATGCAGCATCCCCGGCAGGCGGACGTTGACCGTGAACCCCTTGCCTCCAGTGACCTTGTCGTAAGCGTCCAGCTGGGGCGTCGGCTTTCCGATCACGTTCCTAGTGGACATCGAGTGCCCCCGTTCAGCCGCGGGTGGCGACCCTGCGGATCGCTTCCACGATCTTCTGATAGCCCGTGCAGCGGCACAGGTTCCCGGCGATGCCGGCTCGGATCTCCTCGTCGCTGGGGGATTCGGCCCCGGTCAGGAAGGCCTTGGCCGCCAGGATCATCCCGCAGCTGCAATAGCCGCACTGCACCGCTCCGGTTTGGATGAAGGCTTCTTGCAGCGGATCGAGCTTGCCGTTGCTCTTGAGCCCCTCAATGGTGGTGATCTTCTTTTCTGGCGCCGCCATGGCAAAGAGCATGCAGGAATAGACAGCTCGGCCATCGACCAGCACGGTGCAGCAGCCGCAGCCTCCGGTGTCGCATCCCTGCTTCGTACCCAGCAGGCCGAGTTCTTCCCGCAGCACGCGCAGCAGCGTGTCGTGGGGCTCCGCCATGATCTCGTGGGTTTCACCATTGATATCGAGATGGATGATCTGTTTCATCTTCCTCTCCGGAACTTATGCGTGCTGGAGGCCCAACCGCTCCAGAACCCGCTCCACAGTCCTGCGCACCAGGACCTTGGCCACAGCGCTGCGATACTTTGCCGATGTCCGATGATCGGAAACCGGGTGAACGTCGGAGGTCACCTTATCGCCGGCTTCCGCCACCAGACCCGGAGTGATGTGCTTCCCCGCAAGAACATTCTCGGAAGAGGGTGCTCGCACCGGTACCTTGCCAACCCCGCCCCCCACGACGACTCGCGGCTCACGGCACATTCCCGCGGCGGTGACCGTGAGCCGCACCGCCACGTTGAGCAGGGCAAGATCGTTGGCGTTGGTTTCCAGCTTGAAGAACGCGCTGGCGGACTTGGGCGGCAGCCTGGGAATTCGCACCTCGGCCAGGAGCTCATCCGGCTGCAGCGCGCTTTCGAAGTAGTCGAGGAAGAACTCGTTCAGGAGAATCTCGCGCTCGCCGCGCGGGCCGAGGACGCGGACGGAAGCGTCGAGCGCCATCAGCGCCACGGGCAAATCAAACAGCGGCGAGGCAGCGGCCAGGCATCCGCCCACGGTGGCCATGTTGCGGATCTGCGCCGGGGGATAGCCGAGCGCATCCGCGACCGCAGCGAACTCGACCCCTTGGCGGATCGGAGCCGCGGCCGCCACGGCCGACAGGGTTGTGGCCGATCCGATCGCCAGGGCGTCTGGCTCCGCCTTGACGTAGGCAAGCCCGGCGCCCTGCAGGTCGATCAGGGCATCCAGCTTCAGCCCTAGACCCCGCGCCGCCAGTCCATGCAGGAAGGTGCCGCCGCCGAGAATCCGGGCGCCGCTGCCGTACTTGCGCAGCAGCTCCACCGCTTCACTCGGACTCTCCGGCTTAAAGTACTGCCGGATCTCGGTCAGAGCCATTCTTTCCCTCCAGCCAGAGAACTGGCCGAACCGGTCCGCCGCCCCTAAAACGTGAGGCGGAGCGCGAACTGCAACTGGCGCGTATCGGCAATGCTGCGTGGTTGTCCGAAGCCGGGATTGGGACCGCCCACTCCATCCCCGAAACGCTGCGGTTCCGGCCCCACCAGGTCCGGTGCGAGGTAGATGTTGTTCACATCCAGGACGTTCGCCCGATTGAACAGGTTGAAGACCTCGAAGCTGAAGTTCAGGTGCGCCTCGCTCTTCGAGATGGTGAAGGGGATGTCCCGCTGAATCCGCAGATCGATGTTGTGAAAGACATCGCCCTGGTAGGTGTTGCGGCCCAGCAGGCCGACCCGATCGGTAAACGGGAACCCGTCGCCGTTCACGTCGAAGCCGACCTGAACCGACTGGTGGCGCGGGGTCTGCAGGGTCGTAGTCAGCCCCAGGCTCCAATTCTTCATCAAGACATTGCGGAAGGGCGAGTCGGCCAGCCCGGTGAACACGAAGCGATGGGCCACGTGATTGTCGGAAACCGCGCGCTCCAGGTCTTTGCGGAGATAGTTTTCCGCCCCGGTGGCGTACTGGATGGTGGTCTGGTTGTCGATCGATTTGGACCAGGTGTAGTTGGCGGCGAAGCCAAAGTGGTTGCGGAAGCGCTTGTTCACGGTGACGAAGCCGGCGTGGTAGATGGAGTATCCCGCCGGCTCGTCCAGGAAGGCAAACCCGAAGTTGGGGTCGGCGAGCGCCAGCATCTCCTTGCCGTTGGGCAGGAACCCGTTGGGCCGAACGTTGGTCTGGCACCCGCAGTAGTGGATCTTGAGGGCGTGGATGAACGAGTAGCCCACCGCAATCTGCAGGTCCTTGCCGAACTGGCGCTCCACCTGCAGACTGGCGTTTTCCGCGTACGGGTTGGGGAAATCGCGGGTCGTGAACCCGTGCGAAAACCCGATGAGCTGCGCGGGAGCCGGATAGGCGCCCGTGGCCGTGAAGTTGGCGAAGGCCACACCGGCGGTAAAGGGGCCGGGAACCACCCCCATGGGCCCGAAAAAGGCCAGGCCCACCAGGCTCTCGGTGGGATTCACGAACGCGGGCACGAAGGGATTGTTCATGTAGCCGTTGACCGGGCCGAAGGCGGTGGTGGTGCCCACCAACTCGCTCCAGTTGAAGGGGCCGGTGTAGATGCCAAAGCCCCCGCGAACCACCGTCTTGTCGTCGGGTGAATAGGCGAACCCAACCCGGGGCTGGAAGTTGTTGCGGTCCGGCTGATACCAGTCGCGTTCCCGGAAGGGCCGGGTTTCATTGTCGTAGCGCAAGCCAAAGGTAAGCGTGAGCCGCGAACCGACGCGCCACTTGTCCTGGATGTAGAGACCGTAAATCTGCCGCGTGAACTCCGCCGAGGAGGCAGCATCGAATTCGTCGAACATGGGCGGCGGCAGCAGGCTGGATTCCCAGTCCGTACCACGCGGGATCAATGGCTGTCCCCACAGAGTCCGCGGCATCCCGAAATAGAACACCAGCGCGGTGGGCCCGAGCCCCGAGAAATCGCCGCAGCCGAACACGTTGGGGGTGCCAAAGTAGCTATCGGGGCAGAACGCCGCCACCCCCGGGGTGAACATGGGCGACTTGGTGGTGTTCCAGATGTTGTGGAACTCGCCGCCGAACTTCAGGGTATGGTTGCCGAAGGTGTAGGTCACGTTCTGGCCGACCTGCAGCCGGTTCTCGCGGTAGAAGGTGAAGCTCCCCACCGGGCCGCCCGATTGCGCCAGATTGACGATGGCCATGAACGGCTCCCGGCCGGCGCCTACCGGATCCAGGTGGAAGGTGCGGCGCGCGAATTGGACCACCGTGTCTCCGGCCACCCGCGGGGAGAAGGTATGGAGCAGGTTGGCCGCCACCGACTGATCGCGGATGGGGTTGGAGCGGAAGGTGCTCGGCAATCCCAGTCCCGGAGGGGCCCCCGGGGAGTTCTGGTTGCGTTCGTCGGAGAACAGGTAACGCATGGTCAGCCACGTGCTGCTCGAGAACTGGTGGTCCACCTTGCCGATCAACTTGTCGTAATCGTTCACGATGAGGATCGAGGCCAGGTTCTCGGGCTGCAGGCCGAAGAAATTCTTGGTTCCGTTGATGCTGGTGCACGCCGGATTGAACGTCCCGGGCGGAGGTAGCGCCGGGCAGGCCACTGGGTCGGGATTGATGGTGGCCAAGATAAAGCTGGAATAAATCGGCGACTGTCCCCGGCGCTGTCCTTCGTATCCGGTGAAGAAGAAGGTCTTTTCCTGCGCGATGGGTCCACCCAAGGTGACACCGAACTGGTTCAGGCGCAGGATGTTCGAAGTGGCCAGGGGGTTGTTGGCATTGATGGTGCCGTTGCGGAAAAATTCGTACACTCCGCCGTGGAAGCTGTTGGCGCCGGACCGGGTGACGGTGTTGACGATCCCGCCCATGGTGCGCCCTACTTCGGATTCATAGCTCCCGGTCACCACACGGAATTCCTGCACCCAATCCTGGGCCGGGGAGGCGCGTTGCAGACCAGAGAGTCCGGTGGTGTAGTCCACCCCGTCCAACGAGATGAATACGGAATGGGTTTCCCGCACTCCGCCAAAGCTGAGCTTGGGGGTCTGCTCGGTAAAGGGCGCCTGGCTTCCCACCGAGGTGCTGTTTCCCAGAGTAACCTCAGGCGTGAGCATCACGAAGTCGATGAAGTTACGTCCCTTGATGGGCAAGCTTTGAATCTGCCGTTCATTGAGGACCTCGCTCACCT
>CAZXVY010000100.1:0-8908 GCA_964644115.1 uncultured Terriglobales bacterium | reverse complement strand
CACCCGCCGCCTGTTCCGCTCCGGCGAGAGCGAGTACCTCATCAACGGCAAGTTGAGCCGGCTGCGCGACATCCAGGACATCTTCCTGGGCACGGGCCTGGGCCCGGAATCGTACGCCATCATCGAGCAGGGACGCATCGGGCAGATCCTGAGCAGCCGGCCGCACGACCGGCGGGCCATCATCGAAGAAGCCGCGGGCATCACCAAGTTCAAGACGCGCAAGCGGTTGGCGGAAGCGCGCCTGGAACAGGCGCAGCAGAATCTTGCGCGGCTCACCGACATCTTCGAGGAAGTCGCGCGGCAGATGAATTCGCTGAAGCGGCAGGCGTCGAAAGCGGAGCGCTACGTCCGTCTCCGCGACGAGATGCGCGCCAAGCTGCGTCTGGTGCTGGCCGGCAAGTTCGCACAGTTCACTTCGGAGTCGGCGGCCTGCGATCAAGAGCTGGCTTCGCTTTCCGCGGAGATGCAGGCGGGCACCGTCGCGGTGCAGCAGATGGAGCAGGAGCAGTCGGCGGGGACGCAGCGCGGATACGACCTGGAAGCCGCGGCCACCGCGGCCCGCGAACGCACCGCCGCCATCGCGCTGGAGACCGACCGCGCCCTGGCGCAGCAGCAACACAATCAGGAGCGCTGCCGCGAGTTGCTGGCACGCTCCGCGGAAACCGAGGCGGAGCTGGAGCACACGGCCGCGCACCTGGCATCGCTGCACACCGAGCTGAAGGTCAACCGCGGCGTGCTGGACTCAGCGCAGGCGGAGGTGGCCTCCGCCCAACAGGAAGCCGCCCGCCGCGAGCAGGAAGCGGTCGCGTCCACGGCGGCACTCGCCGGCCTGGAGCAGGGGCAGGAGCAGCGCCGCGTGCGCATCCTGGAAGCGATGGCGGCCGCCTCCGACGCCCGCAACCAGATCACGCAGGCAGAGGAGCAAATCGCAGCCTTCGACCGCGAAACCCGCCGCCTCGATCAGCAAATCAACTCCGCCCGCGAGGAAGCGGAGGCGGTGAGCGGGCAGCGCGCGCAGCTTGCCCCGGTTTTTGAATCCGCAAGCGCGCGCGTCGCATCGCTGCAGGAGAAGATGGCCTCCAGCCGCCGCCGCCTCGAGGAAATGCGGCGCGAGGAAGAGGAAACCAAGCACCAGCTCGACGGCCTGCGCTCGGCCTTCGCCTCCGCCCTGGGCAGGAAGAGTTCGCTGCAGTCGGTGATCGCCGAGCACGGCTACTCCACCGAATCGGTGAAGCGGTTGATGCAGTCCGGGTCGGAAGGGCGCGGGTTCGCACCGGTGGGAGTGCTCGCCGACTTCATCGAGGTGGAGGAAACCTACGAGCGCGTGGTCGAAGACTTTCTGCGCGACGAGCTCAACTACATCGTGGTGAAGTCCTGGGACTCCGCCGATGAAGGCCTGCGCCTGCTGCAGGGCGACGTGGACGGCCGCGCCACCTTCCTGGTGCATCCCGAGGACTCGCAAGCGAAGTTTTCCTTTGCGGCGGAGGAAAGGGCCCGCCCCAGCGGGCCGGCGCGTGACAGCCTGGTCCCGCTCACCCACTGCATCCGCGTGCTGAACGGCTTCGGCAAGTCGCTGGAAGTGATCCTCCCTAAACTGCGCGAGGGATACATCACCTCCGGGTCCGGGCTGGCCCGCGAGCTGGCCCTGGAAAATCCCAGCGCCTTCTTCCTCTCCCCCAGCGGCGAATGCTTTCACAACGTCACCGTCACCGGCGGCAAACAGCGCGCCGAAGGCCCGCTCTCCATGAAGCGGGAACTGCGCGAAGTGGAGCGCAGCCTGGGCGAACTGCAAAGGCAGGTACAGAAGCAGGAAGAGCGCGTGGCCCTGCTGTCTCGCGATCTCCGCGAACTGGTGGCGCTACTCGACCGCCTGGACGCGGAGGCCCGCGAGGCCGAACGTCAGGCCATGACTTCCGGCTCCACGCTGGAGCGGCTGGATGTGGACCTCTCCCGCGCCCGGGAGCGGCTCGCCACTTGCGATGCCGAGCGCGGGCGCGTGCAAACCGAGCGCGCCGAGACTGCTTCCCTCGCGGCTTCGCGCCGCCAGACGCTGGCCGTGCTGGAGGAACAGCGCGCGGCTCTGGAGGCCGGAACCGCAGCCGCGCTGCAGCAACTCAAATCCGTGAAGGCGGCGCGGGAAGCGTCGGCGCGCGCCTCCGGCGAGATGGCGGTGCGCGTGGCCGCGCTGGAGGAACGGCGCGGGGCGGCTGCCGCCGCGCTGGGGCGCATCGAAGCCCTGGCCGAGGAAGTTGGGTTCCGCGCCAAATCGCTGCAGACGCAACTGGCCGCCGGCGCCGCCGAGCGTCACCAGCGCGACGATGAGAACCTGGAACTCGCGAGCCGCGTCCAGGCCCTGGCCGCGGAACGGCGGCAGGTGGAAGCGCAGGAAACGGCGCTGCGCACCGAGTCCATCGGCATCCGCGCCCGGCTCTCGGAGATCGAGCAGCATCTGCGCGCCAGCCGCCAGTCCCTGGACGCAGCCCGCGACCGGCGCGGGGAAGTTTCAGCGGCGCTGGCCCGCCTGGCTTCCGACACTCAGCACCTGGCCGAGGTCTGCCTCAACGAACTGGGCGTCACCGCGGACCAGCTGCGCGCCGACGATTCCCTCCCCCGCGTGAGCGGCGAGCAACTGGCCGCCGAAGACGCGCTCTACCGCGATCTGCGCGCCCGTCTCGAGGGCATGGGCCCGGTCAACATGATGGCGCTCGAGGAATACAACGAAACTTCCCAGCGCCACTCCTTCCTCGAGACCCAGCGCAAGGACCTGCTGGAGTCCATTGAGAACACGCAGAACACCATTCGCGAAATTGACCAGTTCTCGCGCCAGCGCTTTCAGGAAGCGTTCAACCGCATCAACGAAAACTTCCAGCTCACCTTCCGCAAACTGTTCGGCGGCGGGCACGCCTTCATGCGCCTCACCGACGAAGAGAACGCCTCCGAAAGCGGCATTGACGTGGTGGCCTCGCCTCCCGGCAAGAAGCTGCAGAACGTGCTGTTGCTTTCCGGCGGCGAAAAAGCGCTGACCGCGTTTTCCCTGCTGGTAGGCATCTTCCAGTATCAGCCCAGCCCCTTCTGCATCCTGGATGAAGTGGACGCGCCGCTGGACGAAGCCAACATCGGGCGCTTCACCGAGCTGGTGCGCGAGATGAGCGCCAAGACCCAGTTCGTCATCATCACCCACAACCGCAAGACCATGAACATGGCGCCGGTGCTCTACGGCGTCACCATGCAAGAGCCCGGAGTTTCCCGCCTGGTCTCGGTGCGCTTTCACGAAGCCCTTCCGCAAGCCGCCGGGTTCTGAGCCAGGGAGAGTTTCGCACCGCTTTTCCACAACCGGCCTCCGGTAACTCCTGTGCGGACGGGTGTTCCACCGCCGCCTTGTTTCTGTCAAGGTTTTTCCAGGAAAAAGTTTTGCCGCTACGGACCCCGCGAGATTGACAAAAGTTCTTACGTGGCTAGAATTACGCCTCTGTTTTCTCCCAAGGATTTGATCTCGTCGTGACCACGCACACCACAGAGCCGGTTCTGCTGCACACCGATTTCCCCGGCATGCTTCTGCACGCCAGCGGCAAAGTCCGCGACCTGTACCTGCTGGACGGGCGCCTGCTGTTGGTGGCCACCGATCGCATTTCCGCCTTTGACTACGTCCTCGCCTCGGGAATCCCCCATAAGGGACGCGTGCTCACCCAGCTCTCCCTGTTCTGGTTTGACTTCCTGAAGTCCATGGTCGCCAGCCATGTCTCCACCGCCGACCTGGACCAGTACCCGCAGGAGTTGCAGGCCTTCCGCGACCAGTTGCGCGGGCGCTCCATGCTGGTGGTGCGCGCCGACATGGTTCCCATCGAGTGCGTGGTACGCGGCTACTTGTCGGGGTCGGCGTGGAAGGAGTACCGCCAGAAGGGCTCCGTGTGCGGCCTTCCGCTGCCCGCGGGCTTGCGGGAATCGGAGAAGCTGCCACAACCGATTTTTACTCCCGCGGTGAAGGCCACCAGCGGGCATGACGAAAACATCAGCTTCGCGGAGATGGTGTCGCGCGCCGGGCCGGAATTGAGCGAGCACTTGCGCGAACTGAGCATCCGGATTTATCGTGCTGCCGCCGATTATGCGGCGGATCGCGGCATCCTCATCGCCGACACCAAGTTCGAGTTCGGCCGCACCCCGGCCGGACTGGTTCTGGCCGATGAGGTGCTCACGCCCGATTCCTCGCGCTTCTGGCCGGCGGCGCCCTATCAACCGGGCGGCCCGCAGGAGTCGTTCGACAAGCAGTTTGTCCGCGACTACCTGGAGCAGATTCGCTGGAACAAGCAGCCGCCCGCCCCCTCCCTGCCCGCGGAGGTGGCGCAGCGCACCAGCGAGAAGTACATGGAGGCGTATCGCCGCATCACCGGGCGGGAGTTGGAGGTGTAGATTGGGCTCGGCCGGAAGCGGGAGCAGCCCGGTGGTGCGGGAGCGCGGAAGCCTCCTGTGACCGGTCTCGACTGGCTGATCCTGATGGTGGTGGCGGCTTCGATGCTGATGGCCGCCGGACAGGGAATTTTTGTGGAGCTGTTTTCCCTGGCCGGGGCGGTGTTGGGATTTTTGCTGGCGGCGTGGCACCATGCCCGAGTCGCGGCCTGGTTCGCGCCCTATGTGAAAAGCGACGCGGTAGCGGCTGCGGCCGGCTTCCTGACCATCTTCGTGGTGGTCCTGTTTGGCGTCGGCTTGGCGGGGCGCAGCGTTAGTTGGATGATGAAGCACGCCGGGCTGAGTTGGTATGACCGGGTGCTGGGCGCGGTTTTTGGATTTGTCCGCGGCGTGGTGGTGGCCACCGTGGTGGTCATGGGCCTGCTGGCGTTCGTGCCGGAATCGAGGATCACTACCGGCTCCGCTTTCGGCCCGTACTTGATCGCCGGCGGCCGCATGGTGAGCAAACTGGCGCCCGCTGATGTGCGCGAGCGTTTCGCGCGCGGCGTGGAGGCCGTGCGCAAGGCGGCGACGGAAAGCGACACTCCTCGCAGCAAAGAAGAAAAGCCGGAAAAGAAGTAAAGGGAATAGAGACCCAACGCTTCACCAACGCATTCATAAGAGAGGGTCCCGTGAAAGACCAGCTTGAGGCCCTGATCGGGCAGATGCACCACAGTGGAATCCTGTACTCGGAAGCGGTGCGGGAGTTCAAAAAGCGGTTTATCCTGACCGTCCTGGTGGAGAACCAGGGCAACCAGTGCCGCGCCGCGCGCGAACTGGGCATGCACCGTAATACGCTCAGCCGCACCATCAGCGAGCTCCGGCTGGACATCCGCGCCGTGCGCAACGGAGCGCGGCGGCCGCCGCGCAGCGCGCGTCCCGTGGCTGGAGAGAGGGAAAAGAAGGCCGCGCGGTAGCTCCAGGTTGAAGCAAGGGGGTGCGTGTGCAGCTCTCAAAACCATTCTTTGTCGGATCCTTGGTGGCCGGGCCGCTGGTTGCAGTGACTCTGTTCGGACTGGGTTTTCTGGCTACCCTCGGGTCCGCCATGACGGCTACCGCCGGAAGCCAGGAACCCCCGGCGGGAGTCGTAGCAGGTCTAGGGCTCTGGCTGATTGCCTTCCTGGTGGGGATCCTGGGCGCGGTCTACTCGGCGGTGGTGATGCTGGTGCTGTACTACCGCATGTGGTCGGCGATCCAGGACGGGCAGGCGCGCACCAGCCCTGCTCAGGCGGTCGGCTTTCTCTTTATTCCCTTCTTCAACCTCTACTGGATGTTCCAGGTGGTCTGGGGCTACTCGGTGGACTACAACAAGTACATCGCCAGGCACGGATTGAATGTGCCCCAACTCCCGGAAGGATTTTTCCTCACCGTCAACATTCTTTTCTTTGGGATGATCATTCCTTTTCTGAACCTTCTGGTGGTGATGCCGACCCTGTTTGTGCTTCAAATTGTGGTGGCCGCCAAGGTTTGCGATGCCGTGAACGCCCTGGCGGCCGCGCAAAGTGCGCGGGCGGTGACCGCACCAGCGTAGGGGGCATTCGCACAGTCAAAAACAAGAGGCAGCCGCCGGCGCGGCTGCCTCTTGCTGTTTACCAACGATCCGGTACGGTTAGCGGCCGCGCCGCCGCCCTGGGGCCTGCTTCTGAATCAGCACTCCGTTCTGCATCTTCATCACGAACGGCTTGGGGGCGTAGGTGTTGGGCTCCGCCTGCACGGTGATGTCCGCCCCGGCCTTGGGCACCAGGCGCACCGGCAGAGGCGCCGCCAAAACGATCTCGGCGTCGGCACGGTTCCCCTCGATGGCATCCTGAGTGGCTGCCAGCAGGATGCGGTTGCGCGTGGGCGAAACGCTGATTACCTTGCCCGAAAAAATCAGCGGGACACCCTGGATTTCGCTCCACACCTTGGTAGCCGGGTCGCCGCCGATTTCCAGAATGAACTGGTACTCGCCGAAGCTCATTTTGTTGACCGGCTTGCTGTTCACGATTTCCGCAGCCTGCTCGACGGGGGTGGGCGCGGCCGTGATGGTGAATCCGGCGGGTGGAAAAGGAGTGCTCTTGGTGACGGTCAGCAGTTCCGCCCAGCCTTCGTCGGCTCCTTTCATTCCGTGATAGCGCCGGTAGCGGTTGCGCCCGTAATTCACCACATCCTTGTGAAGATTGCTGAGGTTGGCCGCGCGAGCCACGAACCACAGACCCTCCGGGGTGGGCGCGCCCGATTCCAGATTGGCCAGCGCCAGCCGATACACCTCCGTGTACTGATTCGGAAACACTTCTACCGCGGCGCGCAGGTTTTTCTGCGCCCTGGCGTAGTCCTTGGAGTGCAGTGCCGACCAGCCCACCGCGCTTTGGAAAATGCCCCGGATCAAAGTCTTTTGCTTCTCGAAATCGGCCTCGGCCACTCCCTCCGGCCGCGGCGCCGTGGGCAAAACCTGGAGTCCGCGCTCGGCGAACTTGGTTGCCTCGGCCAGGTTCTGCTCCATGTCGTGACCCTGGTCGGCAAAGTTCTTCTTGAGCGCGACCACCGCTGTCAAGGCGTTGAGGTTGGACGGATTCACCTGCAGCACTTTTTGTCCGCTGTCCAGCATCTTGGCCGCATTGCCGGCCTGCTGATAGGCGCCCATCAGCGCGACCAGCGCCTCTTCCTTCATGATGCTCCCGGGATACTGCGCCAGGAACCCTTCAATTCCACTGATGCGGGCGTTGGGGTCCTGCTGGCCGGTGGCGCCGACATAAGCGTTGTGCTCCGCCGGATCCTTCACCACCTTCTGCGCCGCGTCCTGCGCCACGGCGGCGGAGAACAGGGCCAGCACAAACGCTACTATCAGCTTCTTCATGTTGAGACTCCTCGAGGATGTGGGAAAATGGCGACGGTCCTGCTCGCAACCCTGGCCGACGCTGAGGGGAGCCCACTGCCGGCCAACCTGGCCAGTCCGCAGAAGGCGCGCCCGCCCCGTCGCGATCTTTTGAATTATAGGAAAGCTCGCCGCTTCCGGCAAGCCATTTTGCCCGCGAACCGCTGCCCTCCTTCTTCCTCTCATACGATGCGCCCCAGGCCGTCCTTGGATGTTCGCGGTTCGCTGGCTACGGCCCCTGGCCTGAATGTATCCCTGGGGTGCGGCGGCCGGGCTGGCCGCTCGCCTGGGGCGGCCGGGCCACACCGGGGTTTGTGCAAAACGCGCTGCCGGTGCTACCATGCTGGCTCTCACTTCTTTCAAGGAGGCAATCATGTCTGATCGTGACGGTGGAAGCATCATGTGGTTCATGGCGGGGCTGGGCCTGGGTGCGCTGCTGGGCGTGTTGTACGCTCCGCGCGCCGGCCGCGAGACCCGCGAAGCGCTGCTGGAAGGCGCCGAAGAAGGACGTGATTTCATCGTCGCCAAGGGTCGCCAGGCGCGCGAGCAGGCAGGCCAGTGGGCGGATCGCGGCCGCGAAGTCGTGACCCGTCAGAAAGAGAACCTGGGCGCCGCGGTGGAAGCCGGACGCCAAGCCTACCGCGAAGCCACCGCCGAGGGCGCGGCCAAGAAGTCGTAAAGCGGCTTGATTCAGGACTCCTCTGCAGTTCCGCGCGGCGAGCGGGTGACGGGCGGGGTGGACCGCTCTGCGCGAAGGACGGCTCCATGGACCAGAACACGCTGATGCAGCTGCTCACCGCCTTCATCGCGGTCACGGCGCTGGCCGTGATCATCCAGATGGGCATCCTGATCGGGATGTTCCTCAGCCTGAAAAAGACCAGCGCGCGCGTGGAAGCTCTGGCCGACGAAGTGAACCGGCGCGGCATGCCCGTTCTCGACGCGCTCAACACCCTCCTGGTGGAAAGCCGCGTCAACGTAGGCAATATCACCAGCGACCTGGCCGTGGCCACCGCCGGAATCAAGAAGCAAGTGGCGCACATGAATGAAGTCCTCGACGACGTCGTGGACCGAGCCCGCCTGCAGGTGATCCGCAGCGATCAAATCGTCGGGCGCACGCTCGACAAGGTGGAGGAAACCACCGAGATGATGCACGACACCGTCATCTCCCCCGTCAAGCAGGTGGCCGCCATCATGCAGGGGCTGTCGGCAGGCTTTGAGTATTTCTTTGGCCGCCGCGGCGATCGCCGCCCCGCCTCCCGCGAAGCCGTCCGCGCCTCGCAGGAAGAGGAAATGTTTATCTAGTCGTCAGCCGTCAGCAGTCAGTCTTCAGCAGTCAGCCTTCTGCATTCAGCGCAGCTTCAGACAAATTGTCATCCCGAGCGGAGCTCCGCCGCGGCGGGCGAAGTCGAGGGATCTTGGTTTTCTAGAATCGGTAGGAGCTGAGGAGAAAACCACCGAATTCGCTGAGTGCTAACGGCTGATGGCTAAGTAATCCAGCCGCCGCCCACCACCACATCCCCGTCGTAGAACACCGCCGCCTGCCCGGGCGTGATGGCCCGCTGCGGCTGGTCGAAGATTACGAGCACTTCGTCGGAGCCTGACTGCTCCAGC
>CAZXVY010000099.1:0-8914 GCA_964644115.1 uncultured Terriglobales bacterium | reverse complement strand
TGGTTAGTCAAGTATATTATTACCACCGTAACTCCATGATTCCACTAAGCACCAGGGGGGAGGGGTCATGACCTAAGCACTCGGTTCTTCGGCACTCCGGGGGTACTCGCAACTCTGTACTCGCAACTCTGTACTCTGTACTCTGTACTCGCCATGCGCCGCTTCGTGTGGATGGTTCTGTGTCTCTCGTGCCTCTGCGGAGAGTTGCAGAGCGCGGACCAGCGCTTGACGGCCGTTGTCCTTTACGAAGGCAGCCGGGGGCCCGCCTACGCCGTGGTCTCGGACCTCACGCTCAATGAAAAGCGGGAAGTCTACGTCTGTGATGGGTTCCCCACCCTGGACAAGGACCAGTATCGCCGCCTTCCCAAGGTTCCCCTGATGGAGGCCGGATCGCTGCGCCGGGCACCGGGTGGTTCGCTGGTGATGGCCACCGCGCGCGGCGACCAGTGCGTAGTGCCTCTGAACCTGAAGCTGGAGGGCAAGGCCCCCTATCAGCTCGCCGGACTGGTGGAACGCACTCTTCTGAAGGGAACGCTAGTGGGCCGGTCCAGCAACAGCGACGCGGTTCTGCCTGCGTTTCGGGCAGTGACCGAGATCCACTTCACGGCCGCCTGGGACAGTGATCTGGCCGAGTTCCTCCGTTCACGGAGCGTGCAGTCGGTGGCGCTGTGGAAGGACTACGTGCGGCAGTTCGGGCAAGGCCCTCGCGGAGCCGAGGCCCGAAGGTCGCTGGCGAAGCTGCTGTCCGGCGACGCCGAGCGGGAAATGGCGGTCTTCCGCGAGAGCAGCCGCACTGCCGCGAAACCCTCCTATGAGCCCTTGCGCCGCTCCCTGGCCCTGGCGCAGGAGGCCCTGCAGATCCATCCGGGTTCCGGGGAAGCGGCCGCGCTCAGGGACCAGATCCACAAGCAGCTAGGCGGAATGCTGGCTTCGGCGCGCCTTTCGGTAGAGGCCTTCCGCAAATCTCTGGCCGAGCAAACACCCGGCTACACGCGCCTGCAGGAAGCGCTGTCGAGGCTGGAAGACGTGCGCAGCATTGATCCCATGTTTGCGGGCGCGGAGGCGGTTTTTGTGGAGGCCCGCGAGCTGGCCGCCAGTCTGGAGCAGGCGGTGTCGTCGGCGGAGGCGCTCGGAGCCTCGCGGCGCTTCGACGAAGCCTATCGCGCCATCGCCCGCTATCGACAGTACAGCGGCGAATTCCCCCGCATTGAGAACATTGTGCAACGCGCCTTCCAGTTCCGGCGCGACAAGGCGCGGGCGCTGGTGGAGAGTTCGCAGTGGGAAGCGGCCGCGCAGGAACTGCGCGCCGCTCTGGCCTACAAGCAAGACGCCGAAACCACCCGCACCCTGGCCACGGTGGAGAGCGAGCTCGCCAAGGCCCGCGATCGCGAGCGGGCGGAGGAAGCCCTGGAGTTGAGCCAGCGGTTTGCGGGGCAGAGGAAGTTCATCGAAGCCTACGACACCCTGGCCGGTCTCACCGACAACCAGCGCGCGTATATAGGCGACCAGTTGTCCGCACTTCAGCCCAGCTACCGGCAGGACTTGCTGGCGCGCGCGCAGCAACTGGTGCGCCTGCACCTGCCCATCCGCGGCGTCGCCGACCAGCAGGGCGCCCGCCAGGCGTACGAATACCTGCGGGTGGCTTCTGAACTGGAGGAAGAGGACGTTGTCCAGGTACGCATGGACGTGCTCGGCGAACGCATCAGCCAGGACTACCTGGAGCGCGCCAAGGAGCTGTTCGCCAAGCCGCGCGGCTCAGGCGCCGGACTGGGCTGGCACCTGCTGCTGGAGGCGCAGCGCTTCCAGCCGGATGCGGCGGCGGTGCGCGACCTGCTCATCCAGTATGCGCCCATCTACGAAACCCGGGGCAAGCTCTCGGTGGGCATCCAGCTCCGCGACCTCACCTCGCGACGCGACAGCCTGGGCTTTGCCGACCAGCTGGCCGACACGGTGGCGGCCGGACTGGAGGCCTCGGGGCTCCCCGGAATCAAGATTGCCGGCCGCAGCAACCAGCCTGCGGCCGGCGGCGAGTTGCGCCAGGACGCCAATTTTCTACTGCTGGGCGACATCCTTCAGCACCAGTTGCTGCGTAAGGTGGACGTGCAGGGCGTGGCTTCGCGCTATCGTGCCAGCCAGCGGGAGATCAAGAATCCCGCCTGGGTGCAGGCCAACAACCAGGTGCAGGAACTGGAGCGCAGTTACCAGGTGGCCCGGGAAGTGCACCAGTCGCGGATCGGGGCCATGAACCGGCGGGAGGCGGAGGCTTCCCAAAGCAACGTGGAGCAGCTCAGGACCCGGGCGGAAGCCGCACGTGGGCAAATGCAGAGACTGGATGAGAACCTGCTGCAGGACGTGATCCTGCCCTACAACTACACCAAGCGCACCATCATGCTCACCGCCACGGTCGAGATCGCCTTCCGGCTCGCCGAGCCCAGCGCGGCCGTCAGCCAGCCGCCGCAAACCGTCCGCGCGCAGGTCCCCAAGCAGTTCATCCTGCAGGAAGACGTGAGCCCGCACGACGTGGAGGGCGTGGTGGCCAAGGGCTCGCTTCCCGACGAGAACCAACTGCTGGCGGAAGCCGAACGCGACACCCAGGCCCAACTGATGGCGAAGCTGGTTGAGCAGATGCGACAGGCGCCGGCCGGCCTTCTGGCCGAGGCCCGCCGCCTGGTGGCGGCGGGAGACCTGCCAGGGGCCGCCGAAAAATACATCCAGTACGTAAACTCCACCGAGCCCCGGGAAACCCCGGAACGCAACGAGGCGCTGGGATATCTGCAGAAGGAGTTCGGACTCGCCAGCGCGGGCGCGGCGCGTTAGAAGAATGAAAAATTAGAAATGCAAAATGTAAAAAAACCGGGAAACTGCGCTGCTCCAAAAACGTGCTGAGTTTGACATTTTGAATTTTGCATTTTGAATTTTGAATTGCTTCAGCGGCCGGCTTTGCGGGCTTCGCGCGCGCGCTGCAAGCCCTGGCGCGCTTCCCCATTGGAGGGCTGGATGCTCAGAATTTCCTGATAGAGGACGATGGCCTTGTCATACTCTCCGCGCCCCGCGTAGCGTTGCGCGCGAGACAACAAGCCGGGCACATCGTCCGCCGAGAACATCCCCTGGCTTCTATGGACAGCGGGCTGGTCCGCCGACTCGGTCCCCGCCGGGGGCCTGGCATCCCGGGCGGCTTTGGGCTTATCTGCGGGAGGAGCGTCCGTGGTTTCTGCGCTGCTGGCCCGCGCCGGCTGAATCAGCGGGCTGGCTGCCTGGGCTTTTTCCAGGCCGGAGTCTTTGCCGGTGCGGGGCACCGTGGGTGCGGAGTTGCCCGCCGGAAGCAGACTCGTGCCGGCTGCCGGCGGTTCGAGGACGGGCGGCGTTTCCGGCGTCTTTTCGGCGCGCGGCTCAACCACGGCGGGGCGCTGCGCTGCGGGCTGCAGCTTTTGCCAGCCGACAACGCCGGCTGCAACCAGCACCAGCAGGCCGGTGGCGGTCCACAGCGCCGCCCGGCGGTGGCCACTGGGCGGCGGCGTCATCACCACCGTCTCCTCGTACGTCTCTTCGGGGGCCAAAGCGGCCATGCGCTGAGTACGAAGCTTCTGCGTGGAGTGTCCGGCGCTGAGTTGCGCCAGGACGCGCGCCAGCTCATCGCACGACTGGTAGCGATGGTGCGGATCTTTGGCCATGGCGCGCAGCAGGATGGCGTCCAGCGCCGGAGGGAGCGAGCGCTCGATGGCCTTGGGGGGAATGGGGTTCACGTTGATCACCTGGTAGACCACGGCCGTGGCCGTCTCTCCGGCAAACGCCTTCTCCCCGGTCAACAGTTCGTAGAGGATGGCGCCAATGGCAAAGATGTCGGAGCGATTGTCCACGCGCCCGCCCGACGCCTGCTCGGGGGAGAGATAGCGCGGAGTCCCCAGGATCATGCCCGCACTGGTCAGACCGGCGTCGCCCAGCTTGGCGATCCCGAAATCCATTACCTTCACCAAGCCCTGGCTGGTCAGCATCAGGTTAGAGGGCTTCAGGTCGCGATGGATGATCCCCTTCTGGTGAGCGAACCCGACCCCTTCGCAGATTTGCTGGCCGATGTCGAGCACTTTTTCAAGCGGCAGCAGTTCGCGCTTCTCGCAAACCGCGTCCAGGGTCCGGCCTTCCAGGTGCTGCATGGTGAAATAGAAAACCCCGCCCTCCTCACCCACGTCGAAAACGGTGACGATGTTGGGATGGTCCAGGGTGCCGGCAGCGCGCGCTTCCTGCTTGAGCCGCTCCACCAGCGCCCCGCGATGTTTGGCCTCCGCTTCCACCGGGATGGTCTTCATGGCCACCACCCGCCCGATGGTGCGGTCATAGGCCTTGTACACCGTCCCCATAGATCCCCGGCCGAGCTCGCCCAGGATCTGGTAACGGCCTTGGCCGTATTCTTCTTCGCGCCCTTTGCTGCTCTTGGCGGGAAATAAGCGGCGGAGCTTGGCGTAGGTGGCTTCGTCCGTCCACATCAGCTCGTAGACGGTCTCCTTGGTGCTCTTGCCGTGGAACTGCAAGGAAGTGATGGCCCGCAGCTCCAGCCCCTGGGTCTGCTCCAGGGTGCGGGCCACGGACTCGGAAACCAGGATCTGCGCCGGCAGACAGGCCTTGGCGATGCGCGCCGCCACGTTGACCACGTCGCCGAAGATATCGCTTCCGCGCATGTAGCCCAGGCCCTGGTGCATGGCCACGCGCACGTGCATGTGGTCCTCGGCGGGCTTGCCGTCGTTGGAGGCCGTCAGCCGCTGCTGGATGACGATGGCCGCCATGGCGGCCGGGCCCGGCTGCTCAAAGTAGGCCATCACCGAATCGCCGATGGTCTTCACCACCGTGCCATTGTGGTCGCGCACTTCGGGGATGACGATCTGGTTGTGCTCCTCAATCCAGGCCACGCCCGCGGTGTCGCCGCGGCGGTCGAAATAGGAGGTGGAGCCGGCCAAATCGGTGAACATCACCGTGATCGGAGCCTTGTGGCGGCGCAGCTCCGCGTCAATTTCCGCCCGCTGCTTCAGGAGTTCTTCAACGCCGTAGGACATCGCCCTCTTCCCGGAAGGACGGGTTCAGGGGGGAACTGAGCCAATCCGCCTGCTTCCACTTCTATCAACTGGATAAAGACTGGGGCCGGAATTGTCTTGGGATAGGGATTCTAGCCAGCAGCGTTACCCCGAGTCAATGGCCGGGGGCGACCTAAATCATTGAGCGATTGAATCATTGAGTCATGAATGAATGCCGGAAATGCGTTCCAATGACTCACTGATTCAATGATCCAATGATTCAACTCCTACAGCGTCCACTTCTTCTCCTCCCACGCGCCCAGCAGGCGGCGCAGCAGGACAAGCTGCCCGAAGTGGTAGGCGTTGTGGTCGGCCACCAGCAAGGCTTCGCGCAGGAGGGTCTGGCCCTCCCCATGAGGAATGCGGGCGAACAGATCGGCCTGCGGGTCTTCCACCAGCTTCTGCACGGCTTCGAGGTCGGCGCGAATTGCCTCGATGGACCGCTCCCACGCGCTCTCGTCGGGGGGCACGGCGGTCTTCGGCCAGAAGCCGGCGGGGAATTCCGGGGAAACGTGCTGCGGGTTGCGGCTGAACTCCAGAATGTCCCACTGCGCGAGACGCAGGTGTTCGAGGAGCTGCCAGGCGGTGTGGGGTGCGCCCTCAACCTTCTGCCCGCGCAGATGCGGCGGAAAATCGCCTACTACGTCGTCGAAGCCAAGGTGAGCACCGCCTCCTCGCAACAAGTAGAGGACGTGCTGGCGTAGATCGTGCTGTGGATCAGCAGTCACTGGTTTCTGGTTTCTGGTTTCTGGTTTCTCGTTTCTGGTTTCTGGTTTTTCGTCCCTAGACTGGCTGCTTCCCTGTTGCTTATTGCTTATTGCTTATTGCTTCTCAGCGTCTCCGTGCCTCCGTGGTGAAAATCACCCTTCGTGTTTGTAGTACTCGTACGCCGACATGGGTTTGCCGTAATCCACCCTCCAGGGACGTGAGTCCGCCGGCAGCTTGCCCAAGGCGCGCGCCATTTCGCGGACGTGGGTGGCCACCGCCCCGCAGCAGGAACCGATGTAGTTCACTCCCAGGTCGCGGGCGCGCAGGGCGTAGTCCGCCATCTCCTGGCGGCTGAGTTGCAGCGGATCGAGCTGGCAGGGGAACTGCGGCAGGCTGGTAAAGTCTGGCGCCTCGGCGGGCGTGCGGTAGGCAACGGGCTGGCAGGCCAGATAGCCGTCCACCGCGCGCCGCATTTCTTCCATCAGCGGCAGGGTGTGCTCCGGCGGACGCAGACAGTTGATGCCGACGATGTCGGCGCCGGCCCCGGCCAGGGCGCGCGCGGCGTCGCCCGGCGTTTTGCCTTCCGAGGTGACGTTCTGGTTCTCGAAGCAAACCGTCACCATGGCCGGCACGCCGATCTTCTTGATGCATTCCACGGCAATCAGCGCTTCGCCCAGCCAGGAAAAAGTCTCGCCGATGACGAAGTCCACGCCCTCCTCCACCTGCACGGCGAGTTGCTCGTCGAACTGGCGGCGCACACGATCGTGCGACGCCGGGCTGCCGGGCTCGTACATCCAGGTGAGGCTCAGGTTGCCGGCCACCAGACAGCGTTCGCCGGCCACGTCGCGGGCGATGCGCACCGCGGCGCGATTCAGGTCGTCGAGGCGGTCTTCCAGTCCCACCGTGGCCAGCTTGTCGCGGCTGGCATAAAAGGTGAGCGCTTGCAGGACTTCGGCGCCGGCCTCGCGAAACTCGATGTGCAGCTCGCGCAGCGCTTCGGGATGCATCAGCGAAACCTCGGGCGTGAACGGCCCCGCGCGCACCCAACCGCGCTTCTCCAGCTCCAGCAGGTACCCGCCGTCGCCCAGTACGATGCCGTCTTTCAGCTTTTCCAGAATGTTCTTTTTCATGGTCTCCCCAGGGAACCTCGGCCGGAGCCTCGGCATGTTACATCAAGCCGTGGCTGACTTGGCCCCGCCGCGGCGGGGCTACGCAAGAACAAAGCCCCGCACGTCAAGGCGCGGAGCGGGGCTTCTTCGTCGCTGCAACAACGCCTACTGCACCAGGAAGGTGTAGTGGCTTGCCGAGGCCATCAGGAACAGCATGGGCAAGGAGAGCCAGAAGTTGGTGCGCGAGGCTAGAAACACCTGGCGGGCCAGTGCGGCCGACTCCGGCGGAACCGGCGTGCCATCCGCCGCGTTGGCCTTGGTCCAGGCGATGATCTTCTTCTGGTGCCGCCAGATGATGCCCCACACGTTCAGCAGCATGATCCATCCCATGCCGCCGCCGAGGCCAATGGAAAGCACGCGGCCCGACTCCACCCAGCCGTACGAGTTGAGTTGTAGGAAAATGACGGAGGCGCCGAAAACCAGCGCGCCCATAAACACGGCCAGGAACGGCCCCTTGTTGAGGGCGCCCTTGTTGTGCAGGATCATGCCCGCGCCGATGGCCCAAGCAACCGTCCAGATGCCGAAGAAGGTTGCCAGTGTCATGCCCATGCCGGCATCTGCCTGACCGAGGGTTCGGGCGTTCCCCGCTTCCCTGGCGATCAGGATAATCCAGTAAATCAGGCCGGCCAGCACGGTCACCACAGCACCCCAGCGGAACCACCACAGGGCGCGCGGCATCAGAGCAGGAATCACCTTGCCCTTGGTGGGGCCGTCGAGTTCCTTCATCAGCGGCACGTTGACCAGGTTGAAGAAGTACAGCAGCCCGATCCAGGTGATGCCGGCCAGAAAGTGCAGCCAGCGCAGCACTACCTCCACCGTGGGCATGGCGCCCCCCGGGGGCTGAATTTTGACCTGCACGGCGGCCAACAGGGCGGAAAGATTCAAGGCGTCCATGGGCGCGATTCCTCCTGGAGAATCCAAGGGATGACGGGGAACACTGGCAGTATACAAAAAAAGAGCCCCGCAGAGCGGGACTCAATGCTTGGCGTTTTTCCCTGAGTGTTTGCTTTGCCGCGTTGGACGGTCCCTCGGGCAGGAACCATCGTCGTCGGTCGTTGTATGAAGCGACCGCATACTCCCACGTTTCCTCCCGCATGTCAACGAGCTAGCCGCCGTTTATTTTGCCTTTTGCCCTTTGCCTTTTGCCCTTCCCTGGCCGTATGGTAGGGACGGTAAGCGCAGGTTCCCGCCGCCCCCACTGGGCCAGGCACACATAAGGAGATCGGCAATGGAAGGCAAGCCGGCACAGAACATCCAGGATTCGTTTTTGAACAACGCCCGCAAGGAACGTTCCGCGGTGACGCTTTACCTGGTCAGCGGAGTAAAGCTGACGGGGCACATCCGTTCCTTCGACAAGTTCTCGCTGGTGCTGGAGTCCAACCACCAGGAGCAGTTGATCTTCAAGCACGCCATCTCTACGGTGGCGCTGCCCCGGGCGCATGCTGCCGAGGGCAAGCCGGCAGCGGCGGCGGCTTCCGCGCCGCCCGCCGAGGCGCCCTCAGGCACGGAGGGCTAGCCGATTCGCCAGGCGCACGGCTCCTCGCGCTTTCCTCCGCGCCGGCGCGGACGGTCCGCCGCGGCGGACCGCGCCCACCAAGCTGGACGCGCCGAGCGCGTCTTTTTGGCCGGCCTGGAGTACGGAAAGCGGCGCCGGCGCAAAGGCTCGGTCCCGGAAATGGCCCGCCGCGCCGCCCAATCCCAGCAGCAAGACGGCCCGGACATCCTGGCCTCCGGCGTAGTCCCGGAAGAGTCCCTCGCCGAACTGCGTGAGCTGGCCGTGAGCGCGGGCGCGGAAGTGGTGGGCGAGTTTTTCCAGCGCAAAGACCAGCCCGACCCAGCCACGCTGCTGGGCCGCGGCAAGCTGGAGGAAATTGCCGGAGCCGCGGCCTCCGCAGACGCCGACCTGCTCATCTTCGACCACGACCTCTCGCCCTCGCAGCGGCGCAACATCGAAGAGGTGGTAAAGGTGCGGGT
>CAZXVY010000098.1:0-8923 GCA_964644115.1 uncultured Terriglobales bacterium | reverse complement strand
ACCCCGCCGGGTTTCGCGTTCGCGCTCACTTGGGGCTGGTAAGCCTCGCGGCGGAAAAACTCGATGCCCTGCTCGTACGCCATCTTTCCAGTGTGCATCTCGATGCCGACGATGAAGCGGGCGTTGCGCAGCAGCGCGTCCTGGAGCTGGGAGAGGCGCAGTTTTGGATCCCCATCGCCGTAGCCTTCGTCCAGCAGCATCTGTTCGGTGTAATGTGCCCAACCTTCGACGTTGGTCCAGGCAAATCCGAAGCCCAGCGTGCTGAAGTCGGTGCCCAGGAACAGGCGCAGCTGCGAGGGAGCGCGGTCCTGCCACAGGTACTGGGTGAAATGTCCGGGGTAGGCCTCATGAATCGAGGTTCCCACCAGCCCCACGTAGCTGAAGCTGCGCATGTGGCTCTCGATCTGTTCAGGAGTAGCGGCAGGATCGGGCAGGGCAACGTGATAGAAGGCCTCGTTCACGTTCCGCTCGAACGCTCCGGGCGCGTCCATGGAGGCGAAGCTGGTGGCGCGCAGGAAGGGCGGCGTCTCCTCGACGCGCAGCGTACGCCCAGCAGGCATACCGATTATGTCGTGCTGAGCCACGAAATCGCGCAGGCCGCCCAGCAGTCCGCGCACTGCATTGAGCAGCTCGCCGGGCG
This sequence comes from uncultured Terriglobales bacterium, assembly GCA_964644115.1. GTDB lineage: Bacteria > Acidobacteriota > Terriglobia > Terriglobales > Acidobacteriaceae > CAZXVY01. Next base: position 8,283 of record CAZXVY010000098.1, on the reverse strand, counting down.
CCGGATGTTCGGCCTCCATGTCGTCCAGCACCGCCTGCGGAGAACGTTTGGGATCGATGCGCCGCGCGGTTTCGGCGAAGGTCTGCTGGTTCTTTCGCAGGTCGCGGTAGGCGAGGGCCAGCAGTTCATCGAGAGGAGTATCCACCATCTCGTCGTAGAGCAGCTTCTTGCGGAAAAGCTCGGCGCCGATGCGAAAGTCGCCCCGGGAGCGCGCCAGCAGGTCCTGGCGCAGGAAGCGTTCGTACCCGCGAAGCGCGCGGATTACTCGGGCATTGGCGCCGCGGAATTCCGCCTGCAGCGCGGCATCGCGGACGGAGGAGAAGGCTGCGGGCACGTCGTCGCGAAAGAAGTTGATCATGCCGGGAAGTTGAAGCAGCGCCGTCTCTGTGTAAACCCGAGGTGGATTGCGGAGCGTGGTTCTTGCGCGCGCCAGCAGTTGCGGAATGCGGCGCTCGCGCGCTATCGCCGAGCGCAGGCGCGCTTCCGCCGGCGCGAAGTTGCGGCTCATGATCACGAAGATGGTGTTGGTGGCCAGCGAGGAATAGGTGTTGGGGTCCTTCTCCCACATGCGCGCTTCCTCCAGGCGCAGCCGGGAGGAGCGTACGAAACTGAGCGCAAGTTCGCGGTCGGCGGTTTCCAGGCCGCTGCCCGGGGCGACCTGCTCAAAGCGGCGCTCAAAATCGCGCAGCATGCGGACCTGGGCCGCAACTCCGGCGGGCGAATAGTCCTCGATCAGGCGGTCATAGTCGTGAATGCCCGCCAGCGTGGCCGGCGTCGGATTGGCGCGGAAAAAGGCGGCGATGAACTCATCCACCAGCGCCAGAAACGCAGCATCCGCCTTGGGTGGCGCAGCCGGCAAAGTCTGACTCCAGCCATTCAGGCTCAGGACGAACAGCAAGGGCAGAAGAAATCTTGCTCGCGGTTTCGTGGTCATGGTTTCATGGTCATGGGAGTAGAGAGTTGCAAGGCTATCAGATTGGACGCTCCTGGACCGCGAGCACCGCAGCCCGCACTTCCTCGCTGGCCAGTTCGATCAGCAGCGCCCGCAAGCGCTCGAGCACCTGGGCGGCGTCGGTGGTGCGCAGCGGAAAGGTGAGCGTTCCCGAGGGCGAGAGCTGAGCGCCCGGCTGCGACGCCGCCACGCGCGCCAGTCGCGCCGCATCCACGGCCGAGCGCGCGGTGAATTGGATGTGCGCGGCATCGCGCTTGCGCTCCATCGTGGCCACTCCCATGCGCCCCGCCAGCAGGCGCAGCGCCGCGTACTCCAGCAGGTTCACGACGGGCGCGGGCAGCGGGCCGTAGCGGTCTTCCAGTTCACTGCGCACGTCCTCCAGCTTGGCCGCGCTTTCCACGCCGGCCACGCGCTTGTACATGCGCAGGCGCTGGTTTTCGTCTCCGATGTATTCGCCGGGGATGCGGATGGGCAGGCCCAGGTTGAACTGGGTCTCGGTGGGCTCGGGTTCGGCTTCACCCTGCAGTTCGCGCACCGTACGCTCCAGCATGGAGGTGTAAAGCTCGAAGCCCACGGCGTCCACCTGGCCGCTCTGCTCCCCGCCCAGCAGGTTGCCGGCGCCGCGCAGCTCAAGATCGAGCGCCGCCAGCTTGAAGCCGGCCCCCAGGTCGGAAAACTCCTTCAGCGCGGCCAGCCGGCGGCGGGCCACGGGGGTGAGATCGCGCTCGGCGGGAATGAGCAGGTAGGCATAGGCACGGCGGTTCGACCGGCCCACGCGCCCGCGCAACTGGTACAGCTCGGCCAGCCCCAAGCGGTCGGCGCGGTTGGTGAGGATGGTGTTGCACAGCGGGATGTCGAGGCCGTTCTCGATGGTGGTGGAAACCAGCACGTCGGCTTCGTGGCGCATGAAGCGCAGCATCACCCTCTCCAGGTCGCGCTCCGCCATCTGCCCGTGCCCTACGAGCACGCGCGCCCGCGGCGCCAGCGCCTGCAGGTGGGCGGCGATCTCGTAGATGCTCTCCACCCGGTTGTGCACGAAGTACACCTGGCCTCCGCGCTCCAGTTCGTGCTCGATGGCGTTGCCCACCAGCGTGTCCTCGTAGGACGACACCACCGTCTGGATGGCGATGCGGTCGCGCGGCGGCGTCTCAATCACGCTCATGTCGCGCAGTCCCACCAGCGACATGTGCAGCGTGCGCGGAATCGGCGTCGCCGACATGGTCAGCACGTCCACCTCCTTCTTGAGCTGCTTCAGCCGCTCCTTGTGACGCACCCCGAAGCGCTGCTCCTCGTCCACCACCACCAGCCCCAGGTTCGGGAAGCGGATGTCCTTGGAGAGCAGGCGGTGCGTGCCGATCAGGATGTCCACCTTGCCGTCCTCCAGGCGGCGCACAATCTCCTTCTGCTGGCGGGGAGTGCGGAAGCGGCTCAGCATTTCGATGGTGAGCGGAAAGGCGGCAAAGCGCTGGCGAAAGGTTTCGTAATGCTGGAAAACCAGCACCGTGGTGGGCGCTAGAATGGCCACCTGCCGGCCGTCGGTCACCGCTTTGAAGGCAGCGCGCATGGCCACTTCCGTCTTGCCGTAACCCACGTCGCCGCACAGCAGCCGGTCCATGGGGACGGCGGTTTCCATGTCGCGCTTCACGTCCACGATGGCCTGCGCCTGGTCCTCGGTCTCGTTGTGCTCGAAGGCGTCCTCGAACTCGCGCTGCCACTCACTGTCGGGCGAGAAAGCGGTTCCCGCAACCGCCTTGCGCGTGGCGTAGAGTTTGAGCAACTCGTCGGCCATGTCCTTCATGGCCCGCTTCACCCGGGCCTTGGTTCGCGCCCAGGCGCCCGACCCCATGCGGCTCAGCGCCGGCTTCCCGCCCTCCGCCGAGCGATACTTCTGCACCAGGTCGAGGCGCGTGAGCGGCACGTAGAGCCGCGCGCCCTCGGCGTACTCCAGCACCATGAACTCGCCCGTGGAGTCGCCGTGGGCAATCTCCTTCAGCCCCTGGTACTGCCCGATGCCGTGCTCCACGTGGACCACGTAGTCGCCCACCGCCAGGTCGCGGAAGTCGGAGAGGAAGGCGGACATCCTGGACTTGCGTTGCACCGGCCGGGTTAGAACCGCCTCCGACTCGTCGAACAGGTCGCCGGAGCCGAACAGGGCCAGGCCCGCCTCGGGGAGGAGGACGCCGCTAGGAACCGCGGCCTTTACTACTATTGTAGTATTGGGATCTTCGGCGAAACATAGAATTTCGTCCAGGTAGGTTTCCCCGCTCTTGGGGGTTCGGGCGCCCAGCCGGAAGGGTACGGAATACTCGCTGAGGATATCGGCCAGTCGTTCAACTTCTCCAGTATTGGCGCAGGCAAACACCACGCGGCGATCCTGGGCCGTGAGCCGGCGGACCTCCTCCACCAGGTACGGCATGGAGCCGTGGAAGCGGGTGGCAGGCTGAGACGAAAACGACAATTGTAGTATATCCTCACCGGCGGCGATTTCCAGCTGCTCCAGCGAGCCTCCCGGCAGGGCAGCCAAACGGCTGGACACAACCTCTGGCGGCAGGAAGAGGTCTTCCGGCTTCACCAGGCTGCCCACCCCGCTGCGTTCGTGCGCTTGTTCCAGCTTCTCCCACCAGCGCTCGAGGTCCCCCAAGGTGGTGGAAAGTTCATCCACAAACACCGCGCATCCGGGCAGCAGGTCGAACAGGGATGCCTCCCATCCTGCCAGCGGAGCGTAAAGCTCCCAGCCGGGGAATAAGGCCAGGCCGGTTGCCGCGACGGCCTGTTCAACAATTCCCCTCTCCCCCGCGATGCGCCTGCCTGAGAGCCGGGCGTTGATGGCGGCCAGGGCCTCTTCGTGCGCAGGGGTCTCGGTCAGCGGCAGCAGCAGGGCCTCGTCCGTGGGTGACGAGGAGCGCTGCGACGCAGGATCGAACTTGCGCATGGACTCGATCTCATCGCCGAACAGTTCCAGGCGCACCGGGCGATCGGCTTCCGGGGAGTACACGTCGAGGATGCCGCCGCGCCGGGCGAACTGCCCGGGCATCTCCACCAGGTCAGCCGGGGCGTAGCCGACAGCGCTCAGGTGGGCGAGCAGGGTTTCCGTGTCCAAAGTGTCGCCGCGGCGCAGGGTGCGGCCCAGATCGGCATAATACTCAGCCGCGCGCAAACGCATGGCCGCGGCGGAGATGGGCGCAATCACAATGGACGCTTCGCCCGAGGCCATCTTCCATAGCGTCACCGCCCGTTGCTCCTGGATCTCCGGGTGGGGCGAGAGGTTGTCGAAGGGGAGCACGTCGTAGCCGGGCAGGAGCACCACCGACTGCGTAGCCGCGGCGCCCGTCAGCTCGCAAAAAGCCTGTACCACGGACAGAAGGTCCTCGGCAGCGCGGTCGGTGGCGGCGAGCACCAGCAGCGGTCGCCGCGCTGCACGGTGCAGCAGCGCTGTATACAGCGCTTTCGCAGTAGAGGTAAGTCCGGAGACACGTATCCGCCCCGCGCCGGTCTTCAGGTGGGCTACCGCGCGCGCAACGGCGGAAGTCTTCTCCACGTCCGCAAATAACTGGCGGACGAAGGGCAGAATCATGCGGGACTCATTCTACTAGAACGAGAAGACTCTTAGGATTGACGATTGAATCATTGACGATTGACGATTTCCAAGCCGCTCTTTCATTCCCAGGGCTTCCGAACGGCAGAGTCCACTTGGAATCGCCCTTCAATCATCAATCGTCAATCCTCAATCCGCAATCGTAGGTGATATATTTACTGCCCTTTCCCCGGAGCCTGGACCATGCCCCTGAAACTCGACCACTCCCGCGAGCTGCACCAGCGCGCGCTGGCGCTGATGCCGGGCGGAGTCAGCTCGCCGGTGCGGGCGTTTGGCGCCGTAGGCGGAGACCCGCCGTTTCTGGTGCGCGGGCGGGGAGCGCGGGTGTGGGACGCCGACGACAACGAGTACATAGACTACGTCGGCTCCTGGGGGCCGCTCATCCTGGGGCACGCTGCGCCCGAGGTGGTAGCGGCGGTGGAGGAGGCGGCGCGCAAGGGCACAAGCTTTGGGGTCTCGACGCCGTCGGAAGCCGATCTGGCCGAGATCATCACCGACGCCATGCCCACGCTGGAAAAGCTGCGCTTCGTGAACTCCGGGACGGAAGCCACCATGACCGCCGTACGCCTGGCGCGGGCGTTCACCGGCCGGAAATACATAGTCAAGTTCGAAGGCTGCTATCACGGCCACGCCGACTCGCTGCTGGTGAAGGCGGGCTCGGGCGTGGCCACGCTGGGCATTCCCGGATCGGCGGGCGTGCTCGATCAGGTGGCGCAGTTCACCGTGGCGCTGCCTTACAACAACATCGAAGCGGTGCAACAGGCGTTTCTGAAGCTGCCCGGTGAAATTGCCGCCATCATCGTGGAGCCTGCGGCCGGCAACATGGGCTGCGTGCCTCCTGCCGCCGGATTCCTCGACGCGCTCCGCTACCTCACGTCGCGCAATCAGTCCCTGCTCATCTTCGATGAAGTGATGACCGGCTTCCGCTTGGCTTTCGGCGGCGCTCAGGGACGCTATGGCGTTGTTCCCGACCTGACCACGCTGGGAAAGATCATCGGCGGAGGCCTGCCCGTCGGCGCCTACGGCGGGCCCGCCGAGCTGATGGACATGGTGGCGCCGCTGGGCCCGGTTTATCAGGCGGGGACGCTCTCCGGCAATCCGCTGGCCATGGCCGCGGGCCTGGCCACGCTACGCTATCTGCGCGACAACCGCCGTCATTTTTACAACGAGCTGGAGGCGCGCGCCCACACCCTGGTCACGGGCGTCACCGAGGCCGCACACCAGAGCGGGCTGGCGCTTACCCACAACCAGGTGGGCTCCATGTTTACCTGGTTCTTCACCAACACAACCGTGCGCGACTTCGCTACCGCCAGCGAGTCCGACACTGCACGCTTCGGCCGCTTCCACCGCGCCATGCTGGAACTGGGCGTCTTTCTGCCGCCGTCACAGTTCGAGGCCTGCTTCCTCAGCGGCGCCCACACCGACGAAGACGTGGGCCGCACCGTAGCCGCGGCGCTGAAGGCGTTTGCGGGATTGAATCAGTGAATCATTGAATCAGTGAATCATTGAGTCATTGAATCATTAAGGGCTTACGCAAGCCGCTCATGAAGTCAGAGCCTTGGAAATGATTCAATGATTCAATCGCTCAATGATTCAATCCCTTGCGGCTCTTCCCATCATCTCGGAAACAGTCACGAACTCGTATCCCTCCGCGCGATAGTGCGCTAGCAGCCGGTCCGTCGCTGTAACGGTGGCGGAGCGGTCGGCGCCCAGGAAGCGATGTCCTCCATCGTGCAGCAGGATCACGTCGCCGCCGCGCACCTGGCGGACGGCGTGTTGCTCGATGCGCTCGGCGGTGGCAGCGGGCCGCCAGTCGTAACAGGTCACGCTCCACATCACCGTCTCCAGCTTCAGGTCCCAGGCCGTCTGCAAGACGTGCGGACGACGCGCTCCAAACGGTGGCCGGAACAGCGGTGCGTGCGCGCCTACGGCGTCGGAAAGTGCCTGCTCACAGTCGGCCAGTTCCCGGCGCACCCGAGCCGGCGAAAGCAACAGCAGGCTGGGATGCGAATAGGTATGGTTCGCGACCTCGTGTTCGGCTGCGACAATGGCGCGCGCGATCTCCGGCCGCTGGGCCACGAAGCGCCCGATCAGGAAAAACGTGGCCTGCACGTTGTGCCGGGCCAGCACCTCCAGCAAACGCAGGGTGTGCGGATCGTTCGGCCCGTCGTCGAAGGTGAGCGCGAGCTGCCGCGCGCCGGGCCGCTTGCCGATGAACGTCGGCCCGAAAAGCTGCGACCGCGGGGCCAGCGCGGCGTAAACGCCGATGCCCAGCGAGGCCGCCGCCGCAACTCCCACCACAAAGCCTGCCATACAGGGCGCATTCTAAATTGAATCATTGAGGGATTGAATCAATGAATCATTGAATCATTGAAAGATTGAATCATTGAATCATTGCCCCAAAGCTCCGACCTCATAAGCGGCTTGTGCAGGCCCTCAATGATTCGCTGGCTCAATGATTCAATGACTCAATGATTCACTGATTCAATCCGGGGGGTTACTCTTTCCGCAATTGTCTCGGGCGGTGAGCCGAGCTATGCTGCCAAGGTTGGTGCTCGAGGACCGGACGCCGCATGGCCAACCTGTTTGAACCGCCGCGTTACATTGCCGTAGAAGGTCCCATCCGGGTGGGCAAGAGCACGCTGGCGCGGATCATCGCCGAGCGGCTGCACGCGCAGCGCGTGGCCGAGCCCGAGGACAATCCCTTCCTGGGCGCCTTCTATGGAGGCGAAGCCGGCGCCGCCTTCCAGGCGCAGTTTGCCTTTCTCATCCGCCGCTACGAGCAGTTGCGCGCGCTCGACGTGAGCCCGCACAAGACCATCGTGGCCGATTACATTTTCGAAAAAGACAAGCTGTTCGCCTGTATCAACCTGAGCGACACCGAGCTTGAAGTCTACAACCGCTACTTCAACACCTTCCGCGAGCAGCTTCCCACGCCCGACCTGGTCATCTACCTGCAGGCCACGCCGGACGTCCTGAAAAAGCGCCTGAAGAAGAAACGCGCTCCGGGCGAAAGCGCCGTCAGCGACGACTACCTGGAAGAAGTGGCGCGCGCCTACGAGCACTTCTTCTTTCACTACACCTCGTCCGACCTGCTGGTGGTGAATACTTCGGACATTGATTTCGTGGACCGCCACCAGGACCTGCAGGAGCTGTTGCGCCGCCTCAGCGAGCCCATCAAGGGTACTCAGTACTTTCTGCCGCTGGGGTCAGGAGACGGAAGCAGCGGATAGGCGGCTCGCCGAAGGACTGCTTAACCGCGGATTCACGCGGATAACGCGGATTTGTGGTTTTCAAAGAGCGATTGTGTCGCCCCTACGGGGCTCGTTCCCTCTACTTCGCTAACCCAGGCCTTCCGGCCTGGGCTACCCTATTCCGGCCCTACGGGCCTGGATTCGGAAAGAGCACGCTGAACGCGTTCAAGAACTCCTACCAAGGCCATTGCCGAGTCCGGCGCAGGCGGACGACAGTTTCGATAGCCCGGCACGTGAGTGCCGGGTTAGCGACCCAAGAGCCGGCGAGTCCCGTAGGGACGACACTCAGATTCGCTGTTTCGCCCAATTTCCAGGTTTTCAAAGAGCGGTGAACCGACCCTAAGGGCGGCGGTTTCTCGTTGCCCGATTCAGGTTCCCGATTTCACATTTTTGCGAGACGCAGCAAGCTGCGTCTCTACCGAGGCCGATTGGGGCTGCGGACGGTCGGGAGCGACGGAGGGAGCGTAGGCAGCTTCTTCTTT
>CAZXVY010000097.1:0-9054 GCA_964644115.1 uncultured Terriglobales bacterium | reverse complement strand
CACCCACTTGCCCAGGCCGGGTTCCCAATCGGCGCGCGGGGCGTAGATGCGCTGCCTCACCTGGAAAGTCTGCGGGTCGAACAGGAACACCGAGATACCGCCAAACTGGGAGCGGTCCGGGTCGTAGAACTCGTAGTAATAAATGCTGGAGTGCTGTCCGAAGATCCACTTGCGGTCGGGGCGCAGGTAGGTCTGCGCCGGCCGTCCCTTGATGGTGTTCCACAGCTCGTCCTGGCGGGTGAAGGCTTGGGGCAGATAGTAGTGGTCGAAGAAGAACAGTCCCACGGAGAGCACGCCCGCCAGCACCAACACCGGAAGCGCCACCCGGTAGATGCTCACCCCGCTGGCCTTCATGGCAGTCACTTCGCGGTGTTTTTCCATCAGCCCGAAGGTGACCAGCACCCCGATGAGCACGCTGATGGGCGTGAACTGATAGATCATGGTGGGCAGGAAGTTGATCAGGAACTCGCCCACGGTGATCAGTGGCACGCGGTTGCGGATCACGTCGCCCAGCATCTCGAAAAACGTGAACACCAGGCTGAGCACCAGGAACGCTGCCAGCACCAGCACGAAGTAGGTGGCGAAGTCGCGCAGGATGTAGTCGTCGAGGATCTGGGGGAAGTTGGGGCTGAACATGCGGCGGCGCGACGCGGCCCGCTCAAAGGCCCCGCCCGGACCTTCCGCTTTGCGGGATCCCGGGCGCTTCCAGGCAGACAGCATCCTGCGCAGGTAGGGGATTTCGAGCGGCATGCGGTCCACGCGCCAGAGCAGCAGCGCGCCTCCGGCGAAGAACACCAGATTGGCCAGCCACACCCCCAGCATAGGAGCAAGCTTGCCTTGCCTGGCCAGCGACACCCCCGCCAGCGAAACGAAGTAATACAGAAACACCAGCACGATGGTCAGCACGAACCCGGTGGACTTGCCGCCCTTGTGGGCGGAAAGCCCCAGCGGGATTCCGATCAACGCCAGGGCCAGGCAGGCGGTGGGCAAGGCCAGGCGGCGATGGAACTCGATCCAATACGCCCGCTGCTGCGGCTGCGGCTGCCGGTCTGCCTGCTCGAGAAGCTCCTGGCTGCTGAGCTGGGCCAGCCGCGCCGCTTCTCGGGGCTGCGCCGCTTCCCGTTGCGGAAGCTGGATGGGAAGGTCAGTCTGCCCGAAGGTGCTGATGGAGTACTGCTCCGGGGTACGGGGGACGGTGTCGTGCTGCGAGCCGTTTTTCAGAAGCAGGCGCAAGGCTCCCGGCCCCTCGCTGAGCACGGCGCCCTCTTCCGCCAGCGTAATCCGCGGCGCCGAGGGCGTGCTCACGTCGGCCAGGAAGATGCGCTGCCACACGCCCTGGTCGGCGGAAACATTCTGCACGTAGAGGACGTAGTTGCGGAACTGCTCATAAAAGACGCGCGGCTGCACTTCGTAGGGTATCTGCGACGACTTCAGGCTCTCCTGCAGACGGCTGAGCGCGGCCAGCGAGCGCGGCGCCAGCCACACGGTGTTGAGCAGGGCCAGCAGCCAGGCGCTTACCGCGAAGATGGCCACCACGCGCACGAACGTCCCGGCGCCCAGCCCGGCCGCCCGCATGGCCGTGACCTCGCTGTCGGCCGCCATCCGGCCCAATCCGATCAGGATGCCCACCAGCACTCCCATGGGCACGGTGAAGGTAAGGGCGGCAGGCAGGGTCAGGAAAAACACTTCCGCCACGCTGGGCAAGGGAGCGCTGTTGCGCACTACCAGTTCCAGGATGCGGCCCACGTCCCGCATGAACAGGACGAAGGTAAACACCACCGCCCCCAGCAGGCTGTGGGCCAGCACTTCGCGCAGGATGTAGCGGGTGAGGATGCGCACGCATGACAATGATACAAGCGATGGGTTAGCTTGTTACACCCATGGCCGTCATCCGCGTGGCCTTCCTGTGGCACATGCACCAGCCCTTTTACAAGGACCTGGTGTCGGGCGAGTACCGCCTGCCCTGGGTGCGGCTGCACGCCCTGAAGGACTATTACGGCATGGTGAAGCTGCTGGACGAGTTCCCCTCCGTCCACCAAACCTTCAACCTGGTGCCTTCGCTGGTGCAGCAGATTCAGGAGTACGTGGCCGGGCAGGCGCGCGACCCCTTCCTGGAGGTTGCCTCCAAACCGCCGGGCGAACTTTCGCCCACCGAGAAGCGCTTTTGCCTGCACTACCTGTTCCAGGCCAACCCCACCCATCTCATCGGGCGTTATCCGCGCTATCGCCAGCTCTTCGACCAGTTCCGCGGGCACGGCGCCAGCCCGGAGAAAGCGGCGGCCGGCTTCTCCACGCGCGACTACGCCGACCTGCAGGTGCTCAGCCAGATTGCCTGGTTCGACGAGTTCTTTCTCGACGATCCCGGCCTCGCCGGTCTCATCCGCAAGGGAAAGGACTTCGACGGCGGCGACCAGAAGCTGGTCCTGGCCAAGCAGCGGGAGTGCCTGGCCCGAGTGCTGCCCGCTTATCGGGAAGGGGCGCAGAAGGGAAGCGTCGAGCTTTCGACCTCGCCCTACTACCATCCCATCCTGCCGCTGCTGTGCGACACCAACAACGGCGCGCTGTCGTCGCCCGGGCTGGCGCTTCCGAAAGCGCGCTTCCAGCATCCCGAGGACGCCCTGGAACAGCTCCAGCGCGGCATCAGCCTGCACGAGCAGGTCTTCGGAGTGCGGCCGCGAGGCGCCTGGCCGTCGGAAGGCAGCATCTCGGAAGAAGTCATGGCCCTGGGCCACCAGGCGGGCCTGGAATGGATGGCCAGCGACGAAGAAGTGCTGGGCTGCACCCACGGCCGGCGCTTCTCGCGCGACGGCACCCGCCTGCTGGAGGACGGCCCGGAGCGCCTGTACAAGGTGTATCGCTACGAAAAGGACGGCACCCGCATGCACCTCGTCTTCCGCGACCACTCGCTCTCCGACCTGATCGGGTTTGTCTACGCCGGCACGCCGGCGCAGCAGGCAGCGGAAGAATTCATCCGGCGCATCAAGGAATCGGCGGCCCCGGTGGTGAACTCCGGTCGCGACGCCGTGGTGTCCGTCATCCTCGACGGCGAGAATGCCTGGGAGTACTACCCGCAGTCGGGCAGGGAGTTCCTGCGGCGGCTCTATGCCGGGATCGCAGCCGACCCGTTGCTGGAGGCCGTGACCGTGTCCGAAGCCGTTGCCCGGCAGCGCGACTTCGGCAGCCTCTCCAGCCTGGCGCCGGGATCATGGATCCACGCCAACTTCAACGTCTGGATCGGGGCGCCGGAAGACAACAAGGCCTGGGACTATCTCTCCGCGGCGCGCGACTTCTACACCCGCCGGGCCGCGTCCGCCTCCGAGGAAAAGCGCAAGCTGGCTTGGGAGGAACTGCTGATTGCCGAGGGCAGCGACTGGAACTGGTGGTACGGCCCGCAGCACCACTCCGCCAACGACCGCGACTTCGACGAGCTCTACCGCAAACACCTCTCCAACGTCTACCAGTTGCTCGGCGCCGCGCCCCCTGAGTACCTGGGCCAGCCCATTGGCAGGATTGACGAGCGCCCGCAGTTCACCCCGCAAACCGCTTACATCCATCCCCGCATGGACGGCGCCACCGTGGGCTACTTCGAGTGGCTGGGCGCGGCTTCCTTCACTGCCGACCGCCGGGGCTCGGCCATGCACGGCAAGCAGTTTGTGCTGGATGCCGTCTATGCAGGCATTGACGACGCCAACCTCTATGCCCGCGTGGACTTTGCCGGAGGCGTCCCGCGCGGCCGCCTGGATGTGGTGGTGAAGCTGGAGTCGCTGGCCGCGGCCACCGGCAAACCCCAGCGCCAGCTCCGTGGCGAAGTGACCCTCGACAACCGCGCCATCGCCGGATGGAAGCTGGCCCGGGAGGAGGAACGCGAGGAAGAAGCGGATGCCTCGCCCGATGGCCACAAATCGCCGCCGGAATCTTTTCAGCCCCGGCTGGCGAAAGTGCTGGAGTTCCAGGTGCCGCTGGCCGAACTGGGCGCCGCGCCGGGATCCAGGGTGCGGATGCGCTTCAGCGTGTGGCGCGACCGCCTGCCCATTGACGCTCTCCCCGCCGAAGGCTGGCTGGAACTGGACGTGGTCAGCGAGCAGGAACTGGCGGCGAGGGGCTAGCTCTAATCACAGCGAGAGCGGTTTCGAAAACAAATTGCAGATTGCTGATTTCAGATTGATGATTGAAAAGCAAGCTTGCGGGCTACGTCTTTCAATCGGCAATCATCAATCAACAATCTGCAATGTGATTCAGGCAGACGACGAGAGCGGTGGCTCCCGTCGCCTCCTGCGGGACGATTACTTGCCTGCGGTTTCGGCCGACATCTCCACCGGGCGGTCGAGCTCCATCACGATCTCGGTGCCCGCGGGCAGCTCGGCCGACTTGCGCTTGGTGAGCCAGCGGGTGACGGTAGCGCCGGCGCCGATGGTCGCCCCTACCAGCGCGCCTTTGGGGCCGCCCACAATCGCGCCCAGAGTAAGACCGGCGCCGGTGCCGGCGGCGATCTCCACCTTGTCGCGAGTGTTCACGCCCGCGCCCTTGATCTGGCCTTCGTCGTTGACTTGGGTCTTGGTGGAGGGATCGGTGTCCACTACCACGGCGTGGATCTGGTAGCGGCTACCGTCGGGCATGACGATGAGGTTGGGTTGCAGCTCGATGGTGGGGCGTCCCTTGATGCGCCGGGGCTCGGATACGCGCACCACGTTACCTTCCACCGATGCGCCCACCGGGATCACGATCTTGCCTTCGTGCATCACCGATTGGGTGACGCGGCCGTAAAAGGCGTCTCCCGGCTTGCTGCTGGAGGTGGAGATGGGCGTCTCCAGCTTCAGGCTCACGGAGGTGCCCGCGGGCAGCCGCAGCGCAGGGGTTGCTGTTACTTCAGTTTCTGTTACTGCAGCGGGGGTTTCCTGGGCGGTGGTTTGCTGAGCGGGCGCCGGCAGAGCCAGCGCGCCCAGGCAGAGCAACAGGGCCAGCAGTTTTTTCATTGCGTCTCTCCTCAGGGTTGTCATGATGTTGTCAGCCTGCGGGCCGCAATCTGCGGACCGCCTCCATTACATCCACAATGGGTGCTCGATCTTCCTGACTCTTGCCTACGTACAGGAACCGGATAATGCCACTGCGCTCGATGACAAAAGTTGCCGGCCGCGCGATGTTCAGGGCGTCCTTGCCTACCAGGTGATAAACGCCGTAGGCGCGCGTCACCCGGCGGTCTTCGTCCAGCAGAAAAGGGAAGGAAACGGGATGCTCGCTGAGAAACTTCTCGGGCTTGAACAGACCACGCCGCTTTTCGGCGGCGACATAAATCAGGGCCGCCCCCGCCTGGGCGATTTCGTCCTTGAGGGGCTCCAACTGAGCCATGCGGGCGCGGCAGTTGGGTCACCACGTGCCTCGCAGGAATTCCAGAAACACCGTGCCGCCGGCCAGCAGTTCGGCCAGAACCACGTGGCCCGGACGGTTGGCCGCCGCCAGGAAGAAGCCCGGCGCTCGGTCGCCAGCCTTCAAAGTCTCGGAGGAGAGAGACATCTACGCCGACTGTAGACCACCCCCGAGACCGGCACAATAACCTAAGGGGCCGGTGAACCACGGCAGACAACAACGGGATTGACGATTGCCCATTGCCGATTGACGACTGAAAATCTCGCCAATCGGGCGCCCAGCCCTGGAAAGTGCCAATTCGCTCGAGGCGCTTTACTTGCCCACGCAGTCGCACATGGACTTGAGCACCTGCGCCACGGGGCTGGAGGCGGGGCGGTCGTCAGGACGGCCTTGGGCGATTTCCGCATCACCCTTGAACACGTAGACCTCCCAGCGGTAGCCGGTGGGGTCGGTGACCCAGATCTTGTCCTGCACCGCGTAGCAACAGGTGGTGTTCATTTCGTCCAGGGTCTTGATGCCGCCCTGCTCCAGCCGCTGCTTTACGGCCAGCACTTCCTGGGTGGAGTTCACGCGGATGCCCATGTGGCTGAGGCCTTGCAGACAACAGTGCCGCGACTCCTGCAGGGTCAAGTTAATGGCGGGCTCGGCCACGTCGAACTTCGCGTACCCGGGCTCGCGCTTGGTGGGCTGCATGCCGAAGAGCGTCGAATAGAAGCGGGCTGACGCTTCGATGTCGTTGACGTCAAGGGAAACGTGAACCTTGCTGTTGCTTGGGCTGGTGGGTGGCCTGGTGGTTGGGCTGGTCATGGGGCTGGTCATGGTCTGTCCTCCGGTAGATTGATAGGTGTCAATATTGAAGCCGAAAAAAAGGCTACAGTTCGCCTTCCAGGGCCTCCCGGAACTGCCGGAGGGCCTTTTCGCTGCGCCGGTACCACACCCACTGCCCGTGCTTTTCCTTCTCCACCAGGCCGGCCTGGGTGAGCACCGACATGTGGTGGGAGATGGTGGGCTGGGAGAGCGGCAGCCGCTGCTCGATGTCGCAGGCGCACAACCCCAGCGGCTTGGCGATGGAGCAGCAGCCCTTTTGCTTGAGCATCTGCAGGATCTGCCGGCGCCTGGGGTCAACCACGGCCCGCAGGGCGCGTCGAAAGTCCAAGGTCGCCATATCGAGGCCTATCAATATCACAACGTATAGATGCGTGTCAATATGGAAGGATGCAGAAAGATTGGCGATTGATGATTGAAGATTGTTGATTTGAAGCACTGTCCCGCGGCTGATGTTCGTGGCTTTCGCAGGGAGCGGAGCTGCTGGAAAAAACAAGCCCGGCCCACGCAGCGGGCCGGGCGAACGAAGGGGTGTGCCGCTACTTCTTCAGGATGGGTTTGTAACCATCCCGCGCCAGGCGCGAGCGCATCTTTTCGGCGTCCTTGATATCGGTGAAGGGGCCCACTTGCACGCGGTAGAAGCGGTTGGTGGGCGAGGTGTTCACCAGGAACACGGGATACTTCTTCCTGCGCAGGACGCTGACCAAGGCGTCGGCGTCATTGGGCTGGGTGAGCGCGGCAATCTGCACCACGTATCCCGCCGGTTCAGAGTTGCGAATGGCCGTGGTGGTGGGACGCGGCGCGGGCTCCGCCTTGGCAGGGGTGAGCACGGGCTCGGAGCGCTGGCTCTCCAGCGCCTTCTGGAAGGTGAGGTCCTGCGGCGGCGAGGTCGCCGCAGCGCAGTCCTGCCCCGTGGCGCAGTCCGCGCCAATCGGCGAGGGCTTGCCGGCGGAGCCGGCTTCCGCGGGCTGACTGGCGACTTCCGGCGGGGCGGCCTTCACTTCCGTGGCCACGGTGTTCCGCCCCAGGGTGAAGCCAAAGGCGAAGAACACGGCGCAAACCACCACCATGCCGAAAAACATTCCCAGCACCTTGCCGGTGCCGGTCGAAGTCTCGGTGGGTTCCGGGACCTCAGGTTCCTGCGAGTCGTAGTGCAGCGTGTCGGTATCCATGAGCGCATCGTAACGCGAAATCTGCGATGCGCCGCAAATTGTTCCCGGGTGGAATCTCGTCGGTTACGTCTTGTCGGCCGCCTTCTGCACCAGCTTGCTGAGCCCGCTGAGGATGTCCACCGGCAGCGGGAAAACGATGGTGGTGTTCTTCTCCACCCCGATCTCAGTGAGCGTCTGCAGGTAGCGCAGTTGCAGGGTGACCGGCTCGGTGGCCAGCACGTGGGCGGCGTCCGCCAGGCGCTGGGCGGCGGAGAACTCGCCCTCGGCGTGGATGATCTTGGAACGCTTCTCGCGCTCGGCCTCGGCCTGTTTGGCCATGGCGCGCAGCATGGATTCGGGCAGGTCCACCTGTTTGACCTCGACGTTTGTCACCTTCACGCCCCAGGGCGCGGTGTGCTGGTCGAGGATGGTCTGAACGCGCAGGTTGAGCTTTTCACGATGAGCGAGCAATTCATCCAGTTCCACTTCGCCCAGCACCGAGCGCAGCGTGGTTTGCGCAAACTGCGAGGTCTGGTAGAGGTAGTTGGACACTTGCAACACGGCGTTGTTGGCGTTGACCACCTTGAGGAACACCACCGCGTTCACCTTCAGGGTGACGTTATCGCGGGTGATGATGTCCTGGGGCGGTACGTCGAAGGCTTCCTGGCGCAGGGAAATCCGCACCATCTGGTCGAGCGGCCAGAAGACGAGTTGGATGCCTGCGCCCTTGGGTTCGGCCAGGCACTTGCCCAGTCGGAAGACGACGCCGCGTTCATAGTCGCGCAGGATCTTGATGCAGCTCAACAGGTACAGTCCGAAGATGACGATGGCAAAAATCAGCGGTCCAGGCATGACAGTCCTCCCTTTGCTTTCGGCGGGATAGTATGGCAGAAGCCAAGCCCGGCGGCTACGAGGAAGCGGTGGCGCTCCCCTGGCTGCGGGCCGGAGCCGGCTCCACATCCAGCACCAGGCCCTGCACCCGGCGCACCCGCACTTCCGCGCCGGTGTCCACCGACGCGGTGGAAACCGCGTCCCAAAGCTCACCCTGGATGAACACCTTCCCCTTGGGGCTGAGGGGAGTGCGGGCCACGCCCACCACGCCCACCATGGTCTCCGTGCCCACTTGCACCTTGGCCATCTGCGCGCGCAGGGCCAGCGTCATCAGGAAGACGGCAATCACCCCAAAGGGCACAGCCACGCCCAGCGCCGTCCACAAGCGGATTTGCATTTCGGGAATGGGCGCGTCCACCAGCATCAACGCTCCCAGCACCATGCACAGCACGCCGCCCGCGCCCAGGATGCCGTAGCTGGTGAACTTGGCTTCCAGCGCGAACAAGATGAACGCGGCCACGATCAGTGCAAAAGCTGCGAAGCGCGTGGGCAGGATGTTGAAGGCAAACAGCGCCAGCAGGATGCAGATGAGCCCGATCACTCCGGGGAACACCGCGCCCGGAGTCTTGAACTCGCCCCACAGCGCCAGCATCCCGATGGAAAACAGCAGGAAGGCGACGTTAGGATCCATGATGTAGGCGAGGATGCGCTGCTTCAGGGTCATGAGGAAAGGGTGCACCGGCTTGCCCACCAGGTCGAGCGTCACCGTAGTGCCGTCGAAGCGTCTGACCGGCTTGCCGCGCATTTGCTCAAACAGGTTTTGTTCGTTGGTGGCCACGTAGTCAATCAATCGCAGCTTCAGGGCTTCCTGCTCGGTGAACGA
>CAZXVY010000096.1:0-9213 GCA_964644115.1 uncultured Terriglobales bacterium | reverse complement strand
GATTGCCTACGCCCTGCTCGCTCTGGCCCTGATCGGAACGCTTGCGTCCACGGTCTTTCTCGCACTGGTGCTGCTGGCAGCGAGGCGGTTCCGGAAGAAGCGGGTGGATGCGGCTGAAAGTGCGTGGCCGAGTCGGCCGCTTCCACACGATCAGCAGCTTCCACACGATTCCGCGCGGCCGGGGACGGCCGCGCCACATGATTCTGCTCTGCCTCCGGTGACGCTGCTCAAGCCGGTACACGGCATGGAGCCGCGACTCGAAGAAAACCTGGAGAGCTTCTTCCGGGTGGACTATCCCGAGTTCGAAATCATCTTCGGAGCGCGGCAGGCGGACGACCCGGCACTGCAAGTTGTGGCAGCGCTGCGGCAACGGTATCCCCACGTAGAAGTGAAGGTGGTGCATTCCGGCGAGCCCCCGTGGCCGAACGCCAAGGTGTATTCGCTGGAGAAGATGATGGCGGTGGCGGCGCACGATTACTTCATCATCAGCGACAGCGATGTGCGCGTGGAACCAGGCTACATCCGCGAGGTGGTACGTCCGCTGCTCGACCGGCAGAACGGCATGGTGACGTGCGCGTATCGCGGTGTGGCCACGGGAGGAGTGTGGTCGCGACTGGAGGCGCTGGGGATGTCGGTGGAGTTTGCCTCGGGTGTGGTCACGGCCGACATGCTGGAAGGCATGCGCTTCGCGCTGGGGCCGACCATGGCCATCCGTCGCGACGTGCTGGAGCGGGTGGGCGGCGTGGCGGCGCTGGCCGACTACTGCGCCGACGACTACGTCCTCGGCAGCCTCACGCACCAAGCCGGATACCGCGTGGTGCTTTCGCATCATGTGATTGATCACATCGTGCTGGGAAAGTCCGCGGGCGAGTCGCTGAGCCACCAGGTGCGCTGGATGAAGAGCACGCGCTACTCGCGTCCCAAGGGACACGTGGGCACCGGGCTCACGTTCGCCGCGCCGTACGGAATGCTGGGGCTGGCAGCCGGACTGGCGCTTGGCCAGCCGCTGCTCGGAGCAGGACTGCTGGCCTGGGCGCTGCTCAATCGCTGGATCCAGGCGCTGGCCGTGGGCTGGGGTGTAGTGCGGGACCCCGCGGTCTTACGCTGGTTCTGGCTCTATCCCGTGCGCGACCTTCTAGGCTTCCTGGTGTGGTGTGCCAGCTTTGCCGGCAGCGAGATCCTGTGGCGCGGGGAGCGGTATCGGCTGTTGCCGGGCGGGCGGATGGTCAGGAGCGAGGAGGTAGGAGGGAGGACGTAGGAGGGAGGACGTAGGAGGGAGGACAGCTAGGGGCGGTTGCTGTATACCACCTTGCCGGAGCTTTCGGCGATGAGGAAGCGGGGCTGCGGCAGGGTGGATTCGGCGCGCGCGCGGTTGCCCACGGGCACAAACAGGAAGACGCGCTCGGGGCCGGCCCAGGCGCGGTCGAGCGCGGCGTCGTCAAGAAAGATGCGCGGCGCGTCGGGAAACTTCGAGCCGAACTCCATGGAAGTGCTGCGGCCGTTGACCAGATAAATGGGTCGCTCCAAGTAAAACAACAGCGATGAGCCGAAGGCCTGGTCGCCGTAGATCATCACCCGGTCGGCAGGGGTTGCGCGCGCGGCGATGGCGCGGGCGAGTTGCCGGGAGGAGAGATGCGGCTCGAAGCGCACCAGGGCGAGGTGGGCCGCGACCAGGAAGATGGCCGCGGTGATGCCGACCGCCCAGGTGGCCGCGTAGTGGCGACGGCGCAGGCGCAGACCCAGCGCAACCAGGGGTCCCAGGCTGAGCGCGGCCGCGGCCAGCGCGGCGGGCAAGCGCAGCGCCGCGAACGATTCCGCCGTGAGGTCAAAGAAGGCGGACATGGAAAGCGTGTAGTCGCCCACGCCGCGCTGCACCAGCACGGTCCCGATGTCGGGCACGAAGGGCAGATGGCGCGACGACCACAGGCCGGCGCCCAGCACGGCGGCGGCGGAAATCCCGATCAGCGCGAACACGGCGTGAGCAGCCGTGAGCCAGCGGGGCGGCGACGCGCTTTCTTCCTCCCGCGCCAGACTTCCAGCCACCAGCAACAGCAGGGGAAGATAGACGGGGAAGGTGTAGTACTCCTGGTTGGTGGAGAAAGCGAAGAACATCAGGATGAGCCCCGCCCAGATCCAGCAGAGCAGGCGGGTGCGCGCGGCAAAGTCGAGCGGTTGCGGATTCCGGCGAAAGGCGTGCGCGCCGCGCGGGTCGCGCAGCAGTCCGGGCAGGTAAAGGCTCCAGGGAAAGATCCACAGCAGGTGCATGCTCCAGTACACCAGCGCGGGCAACTTGTTGTAGTCCTTGGGATAACGGCGGCCGAGGAAGCGCAGAAAGTGTTCGTTGACGAAGTAGAACCAGAAGAAGCCCTGGTTACGCAGGCCGGCGAGCAGATGCCAGGGCGCAGCCACGGCGATCAGCAGCGCTAGCCCGCTCAACAGGCGGAACTCGCGCCAGCGCCGCCAGTCGCCGCTGAGCGCGAGATAGGCGGCGGCGGTGGGACCGACGATGACCAGGGCGACCAGTCCCTTGGTCAGCACCGCCAGCGCCGCGGCCACGTAGCCCGCGTACCAGCGCCAGGCTTGCGGGCGCTGTTCTTCCAGCGCGGTGAGGAAAAAATAGAGTGCGCCGCCGAGAAAGAGGCTGAGGAGCGCTTCGGGAATCAGGATGCGGGTGAAGAGATAGAATCCGACGGCGGTGGAGACGAAGAGAGCGGCGTAGACGGCGGCCCGCGCGCCGAAGGCCCGCCGCGCCCAGCCATAGGCCAGCGCCATGGTGAGCAGCGTGGCCAGCATCAAGGGAAGGCGGGTGGCGAATTCGTTGGTCCCGAAGAGGCGGTAGCTCAGCGCCACCAGCCAGTACATCAGCGGGGCCTTTTCCAGATAGCGGATGCCGTTGACGCGCAGGGTGACGAAGTCGCCGCCGGCGGCCATCTCACGCGCGGCTTCGGCGTGGGTGGCGTCGGCGTCGTCGAGCAGCGCCGGAGAAAAAGCAGAACCCAGATAAACCGCGGCGAAGACGGCGAGCACCGGCAAGCAGACGGCAAGCGAGACGGGGCGCGCCCCGGCGCGTTCCGCTGCAACGACTGGCTGTGCCTTGGTGGTCAAGCTGAAATCAGAAATCCCGGCCCGGCCCAGGGACGGCGTGGCGATGCGTCTCTGCGACGTTGCCGGGCCGAGGGCGGCCGGGCCACGCGTTCATCTCACTCCGTGCCCGCAGGCAGGCCTTCTTCGTCGATGCCCAGCTTGCGACGGCCCTCCGCACTGATGCGGGTGGGCGTCCAAGGTGGGTCCCAGACGACGTTGATTTTGGCGGTGTTGACGCCGGGCGTGGCCAGGATGGTCTGACGGACGTCGCGGCTGATCTCGGCATGCGAGGGGCAGCCCTGCGCGGTCAGCGTCATGTCCACCTCGACGTCGCCGTCGCTGACTTCGACCCGGTAGATGAGTCCCAGGTCCACAATGTTCAGGGGAATTTCCGGGTCGTAACAGAGCCGGAGCTTTTCCAGGATGTCGTCTTGGGTCGGCATGTAGAGTAATTCTACTAGATGAAGCGGGTGGCCATCATCGGCGGCGGGATTGCCGGATTGAGCGCGGCGTTCTACCTGGAGCAGCAGCGCCGTCGCGGCGCGAACCTGGAGTATGCGCTCTACGAAGCCTCGCCGCGGTTGGGCGGCGTGATCCGAACCGAGCGCACCGCCGACGGGTTCCTGGTGGAGGCTGGACCCGACTCTTTCCTGAGCGAGAAGCCGTGGGCGCGCGACCTGTGCCGCGAGCTGGGGATCGAGGACCGGCTCATCGGGTCCAACGACGCCGGGCGGCAAACCTGGGTGCTGCACGGCGGGCGCCTGCATCCGCTGCCGGACGGCTTGCAGTTCCTGGCGCCGACGCGGCTGCTGCCCATCCTGACCACGCGCCTGTTGTCCCTGGGAGGCAAACTCCGCGTGGCCGCCGAGTACCTGCAGCGCCCGCGGGCCAGTGCGGAAGATGAATCCGCCGCCGCCTTCGTGGAGCGCCACTTTGGGCGCGAGATGGTGGAGCGGCTGGCTGACCCGCTGCTCGCCGCAGTATACGGAGGCGAAGCGGCGCGCATGAGCGCGCGCGCCGTGCTGCCGCGCCTGGTGAAGATCGAGGAGCAATATGGAAGCCTGACGCGCGGCGTGCTGCGGACGAGAAACCAGCCGCCGACGCAAGACCCGCGAACCGCCATCTTCACGACGTTCAGGTCGGGCATGCAGGAACTGGTGGACGCCGTGGCGGCGCGCCTTGATGGGGCCGCGCTGCGCGTGGGAACCGCAGTGCGGCGGGTGTGGCACCGCGAGTCTGCGTGGATGGTGGAAGCACCGCAGACAGCAGCGGAGTTTGATGCCGTCATCCTTGCGGTGCCGGCGCCGCTGGCCGCGGAACTCCTCGCGGAGACCGGCGCGGAGTTGGCCGCACACCTGCGGAAGATTGCCTACAGTTCGACGGTCACGGTTGCCCTGGCCTACGACGCGGCGCAGGTGGCTGCGCGCGGGCAGGCGCTGCCACCCGGCTTCGGCTACCTGGCGCCGCGCCGCGAAGGCAAGCGCATCCTGGCGTGCACGTTCGTGCACAACAAGTTTGCCGGCCGCGCGCCCCAGGACGGCCTGCTGCTGCGGGCGTTTCTGGGAGGCACGGCGGATGAGGCCGCGCTGGAGCTGAGCGACGAAGGCGTGCTGAGCGTGGTGCGGGAGGAGTTGAAAGCGGTCCTGGGGCTGGAGGCCGAGCCTCGGTTCGCACGCATACACCGCTGGCCGCGGGCGATGGCGCAGTACGAGGTCGGGCACCTGGAGCGCGTGGAAGCTATCGAGCGCTTGCGCCAGGCGCTGCCCGGACTCTACTTGATCGGCAACGCGTACACCGGGATCGGAGTGCCGGACTGCGTGCGCATGGGCAAAGAGGCGGCGGAGGGGGCGGTGAGTGAGAATTGACGATTGTCGATTGATGATTGACGATTGCGTGCGCGTCTAGAATAGACGCAACTTACAAATCGGCCTGGGGTTAGAAGGGAAAAGGAATCGGGTGATGACAAGGTCAAGAGTTGCTGGCTTTGCCGCCGCGGCGCTTGTGGCCGCCGGCGTCCTGCTGGCCCAGAACCACGCGCAAAAGAAGGCCGGCGGGCAGGGCACCAGCGAGTCGGTGTTCAACCAGACCACGCAGGCGATGGCGTCGCGCCGAGTGGACATGGGGCCGCACATGAAGATGACGCGTGTGCGGCGCATGCGGCAGGGCGACGAGGAGCGCGCCGACGAAATCGCCCGCAGCGCGCGCACGGCGCTGGAAAAGTACCGCGACTACAAGGCTGCCGAGGCCGACGGCTACCAGATCTTCCTGGCAAAGTTTCCGCAGAAGCAGTATCACTTCACCAACTATCGCTATGCGTTCGAGGCGGCGTTTGTGTTCGATCCCTCCAAACCCACCTCCTTGCTCTACGAAAAAGCGGGCGAGGGCTACCAGCTGATTGGGGCCATGTACACCGCGCCCAAGGACATGAGCGAAGCCGAGCTGGAGGAGCGCATCCCGCTGAGCGTGGCCCAATGGCACGCGCACGTGAACCTGTGCGTCCCGCCGCGCGGGCGGCGGAGCGAGGCGCGGGGCAAGAACCCGCGCTTCGGACTGCAGGGCTCCATCGCCACGCGGGAAGCGTGCGAAGAAGAAGGCGGTTTCTTCGTCCCGCAGATCTTCGGCTGGATGGTGCACCTGTATCCGTTCGAGGCCACGCGCGAGAAAGTGTGGTCGCTGGATCCGCAGAAACCGCAGGCGCATTCCCACTCGCACTAGGAATGCGGACACGGCACTTGATCGGCGAGTTTACACGCGGGATGCAGACTTCAACCTCGCTGCTTCATCTTCTTTTCGAACGCCGACTTTGCAGCGTTTTCCGGTCCGTGCCCGGGGCCGTCCGGAAGCCGATTTGAAGCCGGCGGGGAGCCGGCGGCGCCATGAGCTGTCGGATCGCCCGCATCAAAGCACGGATGGAGCGGCCGTGCCCGCCCACCCTTCGTTCCAATTGCGCCAGCCTCTGTGACAGTTCCTTGTGGGTCGCCAATACCTCACGGAGGCGAACGAAGGCACGCACCACGAACACGCTGACTTCGATTGCCCGCTCAGAATTCAGGACCGTGGCTGCCATGATGGCACCGTGCTCTGTAAAGGCATGGGGCAAGGTCGGCGAAAATTTGAGCCGCCTGAGGTGGTCACAGTTTGTGACCACCTCAGCTTTCTCGGCTTGGGTGAGTCGGAACATGAAGTCCGGAGGAAATCGCCCCGAGTTGCGTTTCACTGCCTGGTTAAGCGCCTTGGTGCTGGTGCCGTAGAGTCGGGCTAAGTCAGCATCGAGCAGTACTTTCTGGCCTCGAGCAAGAAGGATTCGCGGCGCAATCTGCTCTTCTCGGATAATCGTTTGCTGTTCGCTCACAACCGTACCCCTCGGTTTCTCCGGGCTCCCCCAGGGCTGCCCTCTTCGTGGTCACAGACTGTGACCGCCTCCCGAATCCAGGTTTTTCACTGGACAGAACCTTCGCATTCCTCAATGGCAGCGCGCAACTGCTCCACGGCCCAGTGAATCTGGCGGGGCGTGATGATGGCCGGAGGCGCCAGCAGCAGGTGGTCGCCGGCCACGCCGTCCACGCACCCCTGCATGGGGTAGACCATGAGGCCGCGGGCGGCGGCAGCCCGGGCAACGCGCCCGGCGAAGTTGCGGGCCGCGGGAAACGGGAGCTTGCTGCGCTTGTCGGCTACGAACTCCACGCCCCAGAGCAGCCCCAGCCCGCGAACATCCCCCACGCTGCGGCACTCCAGCAGGGTTTCGAGAGCGTGCTCCAGGAGGGCGGCAGCGGACTGCCGGCGGTCGCCGTCCGCGGCCTCCACCAGGCGCTGCGCGAGGATGAGTTCGAGCACCACGCGCCCGGCGGCCAGGGCCACGGGGTGAGCGTTGTAGGTGAATCCGTGAACGAAAGCGCCGGAACCGCGGGCAATGGCGTCCGACACCTTCTTGTTGACGATCACGGCGCCCAGCGGGGCGTAGCCGCTGGCAATGCCCTTGCCGCAAGCCAGGATGTCGGGATGGACACGCCAGTGATCCACGGCGAAGTTGCGGCCGGTGCGGCCGAAACCGGCCATGACCTCGTCGGCGATGAGCAGCAGGCCTTCGCGGGAACAGATTTCGGAGACGCGGCGCAAGTATCCGGCAGGAGGCACGGCCGCGCCCAGGGTGGCGCCGCTGAGGGGCTCGCAGATGAACGCAGCCGCGGTACCGCGGGACTCGGCGATGGAGCGCTCCAGCTCCGCAGCGTATTGGCGGGCGCAGCTGCTGCATTTGTACTTGCAGCGATAGCAGTAAGGAAAACTGACGTGCTCGTAGCTGCGCGCCTGGCGCACCATGCGCAGGTACAGGTCGCGGCGGCGGCGGTTGCCGGAGACGGCCAGGGCTCCCAGGGTGGCGCCGTGGTAGCTCTGCCGGCGGGTGAGGACGCGGAAGCGCTGCTCCTCGCCTATCTCGACCTGGTACTGGCGGGCCAGCTTGAGCGCGGTTTCCACCGCCTCCGAGCCGCCACAGCAGAAGTAGACGCGGCCGCCCCGGAAACCGGGCCCGGCAAACTCCAGAACCTGGCGGGCAAACTCTTCGGCCAGCGGAGTCAAGAACTGGCTGGAGTGGACGAACTCCAGCTTCGCGGCCTGGCGGGCCATGGCGCGGCCCACTGCGCGCACGCCGTGTCCGATGAAGTTCACCGCCGCGCTGCCGGCAAAATCCAGGTAGCGTTTGCCCTGGGCGTCCCACAGGTAC
The DNA here is from genome assembly GCA_964644115.1 of uncultured Terriglobales bacterium. GTDB lineage: Bacteria > Acidobacteriota > Terriglobia > Terriglobales > Acidobacteriaceae > CAZXVY01. Next base: position 1,409 of record CAZXVY010000096.1, on the reverse strand, counting down.
ACGCCTTCGCCGCGAACCGCCATTGGATAATCGCGAACGAACGAGCGCCGGAGCTGGGCCGAGCGGCGGGCGGAGAGCACAACGCGGGAGCGGGGCACGATTTGGGATTATGGGACGCGCCGCCCGGAGTGTCAAAGCGGGTTGACAGAAGCAGGCGCGGGCTTGAGACTGCTAGTTTCGCGCTGCATACCGAAATCCCGGAGAAGAATTCCATGATGCGCAAGTGCTCGTCGGTTGTTCTTTTGTGCTGCTCGGCGTTTCTCACCCTGACCGCGAGTGCGCAGAAGCCGTCCGCGCCCAAACCGGAGGCCAAGACCACGTACATCAAGGCGGGGCGCCTGTTCGACGGCACCGGCGACGGTATTCGTGAAAACGTGGTGATTGTGGTGGAGGGCGAGCGCATCAAGAGCGTGACACCGGCAGCCGAGGTGAAGATTCCCGCCGGAGCCACGGTGGTGGACCTTTCGCGCGCCACCGTGCTGCCCGGGCTGATTGACTGCCACACCCACTTGAGCGGGCGCGCCGACCGGTATGACCCCATCTACAGCTTCAAGGACACACCGTTTCACAACGCCTTCGCCGCGGTGGTGAACGCCAGGGCGACGCTGGAGGCGGGGTTCACCACGGTGCGGGACGTAGGTTCCGACCCGTTCCTGGCAGTGGACCTGCGCAAGTCCATCAACGAGGGCTTCCTGGTGGGGCCGCGGGTGGTGGCAGCCGGGCCGGGACTCTCCATCACCAGCGGGCACGGCGACCTGAGCAACTACTCGCCGCAGACGCGGGTAATGATGTTTCCCGAGCAGCGCGACTTTTCCATCGCCGACGGCCCGGACCAGGTGCGTCAGACGGTGCGCGCGCAACTGAAGTACGGGGTGGACCTGATCAAGGTGTCGGCATCGGGCGGCGTGCTGTCGCACGGAGACCATCCCGGCGCCCCTCAGTACACCGTGGAGGAGCTGCGCGCGCTGGTGGAAGAAGCGCACGCCGCGGGGCGGAAGGTGGCGGCCCACGCGCACGGCGCGCAGGGCATCCGGAACGCCATCACCGCGGGCGTGGATTCCATTGAGCACGCCAGCCTGGTGGACGACGAAGGCATCCGCCTGGCCCGCGAGCGCGGCGTCTATTTCGTGATGGACATCTACAACGACGACTACATCATGGGCAAAGCGCGCGATTACGGCATCCCGGAAGAATTCCTGGAGAAGGAAAAGATGGTGGGCCAGTTGCAGCGAGAGAATTTCCGCAAGGCCTGGCAGGCGGGAGTGAAAATGGCCTTTGGGACGGACTCGGGCGTTTACCCGCACGGCGACAACGCCAAACAGTTTGCCTACATGGTGCAGTACGGCATGACGCCGGTGCAGGCCATCCGCGCGGCCACGGCGAGCGCCGCCGACCTGTTGGGGCGCGCC
>CAZXVY010000095.1:0-9219 GCA_964644115.1 uncultured Terriglobales bacterium | reverse complement strand
CGCAGAGGGCGGAGTAGCTGCTCCTCGGGCAGGCAGTGGGGAATCGTCCATCTGCGATGCTAGAATCCCTTCCTTTCAGGGAGGCGCCCCATGGCAGTCACACGACGGGAGTTTTCACGCACACTGGGCAGCGCGGCGGCCGCAGCCGGTTTTTTCGCATTCCTCGACGAGCCCCGCGGCTTCGCCCAGGACGTGCTGAAGTCGGACTCGGTGCGCAAGGCGCACAAATACATTGCCGACCATCAGGCGGAGCACGTTGCGCGCATCCAGGAGTTCCTGCGTCTCCCCAGCATCTCCAGTTGGGGATGGAAGACGCCGGTGGCCGGCCGCGAGAACATGAGCGAGTGCCTGGACTCGCTGATCTCGATGTTCAAGCGCATGGGCTGCCAGTGGGCCGAGATTGTTAAGACCGACGGGCTGCCGGGCGCGGCTGCCTATTACGACGCGGGCGCGAAGAAGACCATCTCACACTACTTCATGTATGACACCCAGCCCTACGACGAGAAGGAATGGTCGTCGCCGCCGCTGGCCGCGAACCTGGTGGACCGCCCACCCTTCGGCAAGAGCATCATGGCGCGCGGCTCGTACAATTCCAAGGGCCCGCTGGTGGCATTGCTCAATGCCTGCGAATCCATTATCGCGGTGGACGGCAAACTGCCAGTCAACATCCTGTTCACCTGCGACGGCGAGGAAGAGCAGGGCTCGCCGCACTTCCATCAGGTGCTCGCTCCCTATTACGACCGGCTGAAAAAATGCGGCGCGCATTTCAGCCTGGACCCTTCGCAGAATAGCGACGGCGCGGTGGAGATCTCGCTGGGCACCAAGGGCATTGCCGCCTTCGAGCTGGAGGCGCACGGCAAGCGCTGGGGACGCGGCCCGCAGAACATCCCCATCCACTCCTCGCGCAAGGCGATTCTCGATTCACCCAACTGGCGGCTGATTGCGGCGCTGCGCACCATGTTTGACTCCGAGACCAACCGCATCCTCATCCCCAACTACTACGACGCCATCGTGCCGCCCACGGAAGAAGAGGAGCAGTTGCTGGCGGCCATCATCCAGAAGTTCGGCGGCCGAGCCCTGGCCAGCGAGAAGTCGAACGCCAAGGTGTGGATGAACGGCTGGAGCGACACCGAGGCCCTGCGTCACCTGCTGTTCGATACTTCGCTGAACATTGACGGCCTCTGGTCCGGCTACACCGGGCCGGGCATGGCCACCATCCTGCCGGAGAAGGCGACCTGCAAGATTGATTCCCGCCTGGTGCCCAACCAGGAGATTGATGCTCAGCTCGCGCTCATCCGCCGGCATCTGGACAAGAACGGCTTCAGTGATCTGGAGATGCGCAAACTGGGCGGCGGCGACGAATGGTCGCGCACTTCGGTGAAGACCGCACCCGTGCAGTGCGCACTCAGCGTGTACAAGCAGTACGGAATCGAGCCTGCCGTCTGGCCGCGCTCGGCCGGCTCCAGCCCGCAGGCGCAGTACACGCGGCCACCGCTGAACCTGGCCGCGGTCTCTGCCGGGCTGGGCCACGGCGGGCGCGCCCACTCCATTGACGAATACCTGGTGATCGAAGGCAACGACAAAGTGGCCGGCTTGGCGCGCGCCGAGCAGTCCATGGTGGACATGCTGTACGCTTACGCGGCCTGGCCGGAGTAAGGGGGCCCCAGTAGCACGGCCGCCCCGCGGCGGGACGCAAGCTATAATCAGGGCCCTCATGGCGCTGGCGAACGGCAGCACGTTAGGGCCGTATGAAATTCTCGCACCCATTGGGGCGGGCGGGATGGGCGAGGTGTATCAGGCCCGGGACACCCGCCTGGAGCGCACGGTCGCCATCAAGGTCCTGACCGCGAATTTTTCTTCCAGCATTGAGCAAAAGCAGCGCTTCGAGCGCGAAGCCAAGGCCATCTCCTCGCTGCAACATCCGCACATCTGCACGCTCTACGACGTGGGCCACCAGGACGGCACCGACTACCTGGTGATGGAGTACCTAGAAGGCGAGACGCTGGCCCAGCGCCTCTTCCGCGGTCCCTTGCCCACTCCGCAGCTCCTGAAGATCGGGATGGAAATGGCGGATGCGCTGGAGCGGGCGCATCGCCAGGGGGTGGTCCATCGCGACCTGAAGCCGGGGAACGTAGTCCTGACCAAGTCGGGCGCCAAGCTGGTGGACTTCGGCCTCGCCAAGCCCGCGAGGATGGCAACCGCCAGTACCTTGTCGGCAGTGACGGCTCCGAGCCCGGTCAGTCCGACCAGCCCAATCACCCAGCAAGGGGTGGTGGTGGGCACGTTCCAATACATGTCGCCGGAGCAGATCGAGGGCAAGGAGGCCGACGGCCGCTCGGACATCTTCGCCCTGGGCGCGGTGCTCTACGAGATGGCCACGGGGAAGCGCGCGTTCGAGGGGAAAAGCCAGCTTTCGGTGGCGTCTGCGATCCTGGAAAAGGAGCCGGAGCCCATTACAGCGGTTACGCCGCTGGCGCCGGTGGCGCTGGAGCACGTCATCAAGGTTTGCCTGGCCAAGGACCCGGAGGAGCGCTGGCAGAGCTCCGCTGACGTGATGCGGGAGCTGAAGTGGATCGAAGAGAGCGGCTCGCGGGCCGCCCCTGCGTCGCCGGCGCGAGGGCTGCGGTTCCGTCGCTGGGCGCGTGTGGGAGTGGCGGTGGCAGGATGGGTGCTGGCCTTGGCCGCAATCCTGGCCACGGGCTATTACGCGCGCCGGGCGGGTACGGCGTCCCAACTGGTGAAGGCGGAAATCAATCCACCGCCGGGGCAGGAGTTCGCCGGGGTGGTTAGCGGCAGCGTCGCGCTTTCTCCCAGCGGCGAGCGGCTGGCCTTTCTCGGGTTCAGCGGCAAGAGCAGGGCCTTGTGGGTGCGCGACCTGGCTACTGGTCAGGCCCAGGTTCTGGCCGGGACCGAGGAAGCGGCGTTTCCCTTCTGGTCTTCCGACGGCCGGTTTCTCGCTTTCTTTGCCGACGGCCGGCTGAAGAAGATCGGCGCCTCGGGTGGAGCCGTGGAGGTTCTGTGCGACGCGCCTAATGGTCGGGGAGGCACGTGGAGCGCCGAGGGCATCATCGTGTTTACGCCCAACATCGCCGACGCCCTCTACCAGGTGCCGGAGGGAGGCGGCACGCCGCGCGCTGTTACACAGCCGGAAAAGGGAGTGAGCCACCGATTCCCGCGTTTCCTGCCGGATGGCAAGCACTTTGTGTTCATTTTGCGGGGCTCGGCGCAAGAGACCGTCGGCGATCTTTACGCCGGGTCTCTAGACGGGTCTGCGCCCAAGCTGGTGCTCTCTCCCGGCTCGGTGGCCCAGTACGCGGGCGGTTTCCTGCTGTTCATTAAGAATGGGAACCTGGTGGCCCAGAGCTTCAGTCTGCGGGACCTGGCGGTTTCCGGGAGCCCGGTGGCCATTGCCGAGAAGGTGGAATATTTCAGCCAGCGCGATATCGGGAATTTCTCAGCCAGCGAACGCGGCGCGCTGGTATACCGCCCCGAACCGTTTACCCAAGTGCAGTACCAGTGGGTGGATCGGGCCGGAAGGGTGCTGGGAAGCGTGGGCGCGCCCGGTTTCTTGGGGGATCCGCGGTTGTCACCGGACGGCAAGAAGCTGGCCACGTTCCTAGGGGAAGCCGGCGGAACCGGCGATCTTTGGGTGGTGGACGTGGAGCGCAATGCGGCTTCGCGCCTTACCTTCCTGCGTACCCAATCCGCATCCGCGGTGTTCTCGCCGGACGGAAGAGAGATCATTTGGGCGGAGGGCAAGGGATGGAGCGGCACGCTGATGCGGCAGCCTGCCGCCGGGGGCGGAGCTGCGCAAAAACTGATGGAGGCGGACACAGGCCTGGCAGTCTACGAGTGGACGCACGACGGCCACTCTATAATCCTGGGCCGGCAAGATGTCACAAATGACTGGGACATTCTTCATCTGTCCCTCGCGGGAGAGGCCCAGCCGCGGTCCATCGTCAATGGGCCGTTCCTGGAATTGGACGCCCGGCTCTCGCCCAATGGCAGGTGGCTGGCCTACGTTTCTGGGGAATCGGGAAGACAGGAGGTCTACGTAACCGCCTTCTCCGGCCCCGGGGGAAGATGGCAGGTTTCGAGCAGCGGAGGCCTTGCGCCGCGCTGGAGTCCGGATGGGAAAGAGCTCTATTACGTGGGCGAAAACAAGATGCGGGCAGTGGAGATCCCTAATGCCGACCAGTTTTCGCTGGGGCCGGCGCGAGAGCTGTTCGACATGGATCCGAATTTGCCGCAGTTCGATGTGGCCCCCGATGGCAAGCGCTTCCTGGTGCAGAAGCGCGCCGGAGAAGCCACGGCGCCGCCCCTGAATCTGGTGCTTAACTGGGAGAAGCTGGCCGAGAAGTAGCGCGGCCCCGTGCTTGAACACTGCGTGATGAAAGCAGCAGTTGATGATCCGAAAACGTCAACCCGCAAGCGTGCCGGCGTTTCCCGGCGCGCGTTTCTGCAGCTCTCCGCCGCTTCGCTGGGGGCGCTCCCTCTGGCCGGCGTCGCAAACGCTGCGAAGCCGGAAGGCGCCCACATGCACGTAGCCGTCATCGGCGCCGGGGCCTTCGGAGGATGGACTGCGCTCCACTTGTTGCGCCGCGGGGCGCGCGTCACTTTGCTGGACGCCTGGGGGCCGGGCAACTCGCGCGCCAGCTCCGGCGGCGACACCCGGGTGATCCGTGCCATCTACGGCCCCGACGCCATCTACTTCAAGCTGGCGGCGCGCGCGCTCACGCTGTGGAAGGAGAACGAAGCGCGCTGGCAGCGGAAGCTCTACCACCGCACCGGAGTGCTGTGGCTGGCGGGCCCTGACGACCGCTACGAGCGCGCCGCGTTGCCTCTCCTGCGCGAAAACAAGCTGGACTTCGACCAGCTCAGCGGACAGGACGCCGCCCGCCGCTGGCCGCAGATCAGCTTTCAGGGCGTTTCCTGGGCGATCTTCGAGCGCGACGCCGGCTATCTCACCGCGCGCCTCGCCTGCCAGGCGGTGGTAGAAGGATTCCGCGCCGAAGGCGGCGACTACCGCGAGCTGGCGGTCACCCCCGGCGGCATCCATGCAGGTAAGCTCGCCCAACTGATGCTCTCCGACGGCTCCGCGCTCACCGCCGACCAGTACGTGTTCGCTTGCGGTCCGTGGCTGAAAAAACTGTTTCCCGATGTGCTGGGCAAACTGATTCAGCCCACGCGCCAGGAAGTGTATTTCTTCGGCACGCCCTCGGGTGACGTGCGCTTCAGCGAGGAAAGGATGCCGGCCTGGATTGACAACGGCGTGCGCATTTTCTACGGCATTCCCGGCAACCAGGGGCGCGGCTTCAAACTCGCCGACGACTCCCACGGCGCCGCCTTCGATCCCACTTCCGGTGACCGCACGCCTTCCGCGGAAGGCATAGCTGCCGCGCGGCGCTATTTGCGCGCGCGCTTTCCCGCGCTCGGCGATCCGCCGCTGCTCGAAGCCCGCGTCTGCCAGTACGAGAATTCGCGCGACGGACACTTCATCCTCGACCGCCATCCCGGCGCCGCCAACGTTTGGGTACTGGGCGGCGGATCGGGTCACGGTTTCAAGCACGGCCCGGCGCTCGGCGAACTTGCCGCGTCCACCGTCCTGGGTGAAGTCCAGCCGGAGCCGTTTTTCTCGCTGGCGCGCTTCCAAGCGAAAGCCGGCGCCGACTTCATCAATCAGAAGAAGCAGTTCGAAGCGTGAGCCATGTGGTCATGTTGTCATCTGGTCATGTGGTCATCGGGTCATTTTCAAAGCAGCGGCATCCATGACTACATGGCCGCATGGCTACATGACCACATCGTCCCGTTGTGACACCCTGCTGCTCTGTCCCAACCACCGTGGCGTGCCACCCGGGGGTCGCCTATGATTCCCGCGATGGAGGGCACCATGAGCAACACCGCATACATCACTGCCCTGGGAAAATTTCTGCCGGGAGAGCCGGTCGGCAACGACCAGATGGAAGATCACCTGGGGCGCATTGGAGGCAAGCCCTCACGGCTGCGGGCCCGCATCCTGAGGCAAAACGGCATCCAGAGCCGCCACTACGCCATTGATCGCGAGGGTCGCGCGCGCTACTCGAACTGCGAGCTTGCGGCCAACGCGGTGCGCGATGCGCTGCAGCGCTCTGAACTGGGTTTAAGCGACGTCGAATATCTGGCCGCGGCCACTTCTCAAGGAGACCTGATGGCGCCCGGCTTCGCCAGCATGGTGCATGGCGAGCTGAAGCTGCCGCCCTGCGAGATTGCCAGTCTGCACGGCATCTGCACCAGCGGGGTAATGGCGCTGAAGAGCGCGTACTTGGGCGTGCGTGCCGGGGAAAAGCGCAACGCCGTGGCCTGCGCCAGCGAATTTGCCAGCCGCTTTTTTCGTCCCGGCCTGTTCGAAGGGACCCGCGACTACCAGCGCGACGGCCGCATCCCCTTTGACGCCGAATTTCTGCGCTGGATGCTTTCCGACGGCGCGGGCGCCGCCCTGCTGGAGTCGCGTCCCAACGCGCGCGGACTCTCCCTGCGGGTGGAGTGGATTGACCTGGTCTCCTACGCCGACCGGCACGACGTGTGCATGTATGCCGGCGCGGTGAAGGGCGAGGACGGGGAGCTGACTTCGTGGTCCAGCTATCCCACGGTCTGCGACGCCGTGGCCGACGGCGCCATCCTGCTGCGCCAGGACCTGGAAGCGCTGGACAACGTCGTCAAGCTGGGCGTGGGCCGCTACTTTGAGCTCATCGAGGCCGGCCGCATCCGTCCCGCTGAAGTGGACTGGATGCTGTGCCACTACTCCTCGCACTTCTTCCGCGACAAGATCTTCGACCTGCTGCGCAAGGGCGGCGCCATGATCCCCGAAGAGCGCTGGTTCACCAACCTCTACAGCAAGGGCAACACCGGCTCCGCCTCGCTCTTCATCATGCTCGAGGAGCTGATGAATGAAGGCCGCCTCCAGCCCGGACAGAAAATTCTGTGCATGGTGCCGGAGAGCAGCCGCTTCCTGGTGTCTTACCTTCTCCTGACCGCGGTGACGGCTGCCGACAACGATGCTGGCAACGGCGCCGCTTCGGAAACCGCGGCCGGGAAGTCGAACGGCTCGGACGGCGCCGGAGCTCCTGCTCCGCCGCGCAACACTGCGGACCTGCAGGCGGAACTCACGCGCCGTCTGGCACAGGTGTGGATTGACTTCGAAGGCCGGCTGGCGCGCGTTCCCATCGTGGACAAAATGAACCGCGGCAAGATGCGCCTGGAAGACTACCGCCTGCTGTTGTTCAACCTCCGCCAGCAGGTGGTCGAAGGCGGACGCTGGATCGCGCGCGCCGCGTCCAACATCACCGCCGATTCCTTCCCGCTGCGTTCCATGTTCATCGGACACGCTCAGGAAGAGCATCGCGACTTCCAGATGTTGGAGCGCGACTTCGTGTCCGTGGGCGGCCAGTTGGAAGACATCCAGCACGGCGAAAAGAACATCGGGTCGGAAGCGCTTTCCGCCTGGATGTTCCACCGCGCCGGCCAGGAGAACCCCTTCGACCTCATCGGCGCCATGTTCATCATCGAAGGGTTAGGCATGCGCCTAGCCCGGCCCTGGGGAGAAAAGATCCGCGAGCAGCTCGGCCTGCGCAACGACCAGGTGACCTTCCTGCTCTACCACGGCGAAAACGACGAAGACCACTTCGCCAAGCTGGAGCAGGCGCTCGCCAGCGGCATCTTGACACCGGAACTGGTGGACCGCATGGTCAAGACCGCGCGCGTCACCGCGCGCTTGTACGTCCTGCAACTGGAGGAGTTGGGGAACACTTAGGCCGGCGATTCTGCGATCGGGTGATCGGCGAAGTGAGCGAGGCAGTGGAGGTTCGTGAGACACTTCTGACCAGGAACGAATGGAATTCGCCCGCAAATTCGACGCCATCCCCTACGACCAGCGCGACCCCGACCCCTGGCTGGCGCTGTACCTCGACCGCAGCATCCCCATTGACGACGACGCCAAGGCCGCGCTGCTGTTGTGCAATCGCTCGAGGTCCCGCCAGTTCCTGCTGCCGCTGGTGCGCCCGCTGGCGCGATTGGCCATCATCCTCATCCAGCTTCTCAAGGTCGTCATCCCCAACCGCTTCACGTCGTCGAAGATCCTGCACCGCCTGATCTACTGGGGACTGAAGTACTGGGTGAGCCCGGAAGCCAATTTCCTCATCCTGCGCCACTTCCACATCGGATCGGAGGTGCTGGCATTCGTGGCCGCCAACACACCGGAAATCCAGGTGGAACTCAACCCGCTCCAGCCCGGCTCGCTGGAAGGAGTGAAGGACGACCTTTTCCTCAAGCACGACCTCAACCTGTTCAACTTCGTAATCCGGCTGAACACGAAACTGCGCGAAGCCGGGCTGGACGTGCACACGCCGGAACGCTTCAACTTCGATGCCATCAGCGACGGCCCCTTCCCCATCGAAGACTTCCCCAACCGCTGGAGCAACTTCATTGACGTGCAGACCGCCATTGAGCTTTACACGCCGCTCTACCAGCTCTTCCTTACCGACAACGACTTCTGGCGGGCCTCCAACTCGTTGCAGCTGGACGAGACCGTGGGCCTCTACGTGGCCCGCATTCTGCGCGCCCCGGAGCAGATCGCGCTGGTCAACAACAAGCACCCCATGGTGCCGCTGTCCACGCTGATGGCGGGCTTCCGCCTGATGCTCCACGGTCTGGCAGCGGAATCGCTGCACGCCCTGCTGCGCCAGCACAAGCGCCGGGCCGCGGTCGCAGCCGCGTAGCGCAAGCCGGCGATCCTCCAACCGGTGCACTTGCTTGACAAGCCTGTCCGCAGCAGATAGTTTTTGCCTTCCCTGCAACGATGGATATTTCCTCTCACGACGTACTCCTGATCGGCGGTGGAGGCGCGGGCCTGCGCGCCGCCATTGCCGTGGCCGAAGTGAATCCGAAGCTCAGCGTGGCGGTGGTGTCCAAGGTCTATCCCATGCGCAGCCACACGGTGTCGGCGGAGGGGGGCGCGGCCGCGGTGGTCAAGCCCGGCGACTCCCTCGACGACCACTGCTACGACACCATCTCCGGGGGCGATTGGCTCTCAGACCAGGATGCAGTGGAGGCCTTCTGCCGCGAGGCGCCGCAGGAGATGGTGCAGCTCGAGCATTGGGGATGTCCGTGGAGCCGCGAGCCCGACGGCCACATCGCGGTGCGCGCCTTCGGCGGCATGAAGAAGATGCGCACCTGGTTCGCCGC
>CAZXVY010000094.1:0-9228 GCA_964644115.1 uncultured Terriglobales bacterium | reverse complement strand
GTTGGGCGCGCACAGGAAGACGAACGAATCGTCCACCTTGAACAGGTCGCGGTAGGTCTTCTCCCAGTCGCGATCGGGATATTGGGCCAGCGGGTTCTCGATGGCGTCCAGGAGCCATGCCTGCGAGGCGCCCGTTAGGAGCGCGCCGAATCCCATCGCCGACGCTTTCTGCAGAAACGCTCTTCGATCCATGATCGTTCTCCTACTGGTTTTTCCTGGCCTGTTTGGTTTCCAGCTTGGTTTCCGCTTTGGCTTTCGCCTTGTCTCCCAGCCCGCTGCGCACAAAGGCGGTCAGGTCGAGCACTTCGGACGCGCTGAGTCTGGGAAAGCGGACGCTGTCGCGGCCGAACGCAGGCATGGGTGTGCCGCCCCGTCCGCGCACGATGGTGGCGGCGATGAACTCTTCACTCGCCGCCTTCTGGAAGCCGGAGTTGGCGAGCGCGGGGCCCAGCCCGCCTTCGCCATTCGCGCCGTGGCAGCCGGTGCAGTTTCGTTGAAAAAGAGTTGCTCCGTTTGACTCCTGGCCAGAACCCTTTCGCCAGCCCGCGCGCGAGCCTCCGACCAGCGGCAAGGACGCGGTGAAGTCGATCAGCGAGCGCAGGCTGGCAGCGTCATAGCCGGTGTAGCGCGGCATGGCGGTGCCGGGCGTGCCGGTTATCAGCGCGCGGTAGAGGGCATCGCGCCGGCCACGCCCGCGGCTGTCGGAGGTGGCCAGCGGCGAACCCAGCGGCGTGCCTTCTCCGCGTTCGCCGTGGCAGGCAGCGCAATCCGTGCGATAGATGCGCTCCCCCAAGGCGCGGCCGGAAGCGGAGCGCGCCACGTCGGCCCATGGGGGCACAGCCGTAAATCCGCGCAGGAAGCCAATGAGGGCTTTCGCATCTTCCGGGCTGAGGCTGGCGCCGGCCGCTGCCAAGCCGGGCATTTTGCGTCCGGGCCGCCCGATCTGGAGCGTGTGGTTGAGAAATTCGTCGCTCGCGACATCGAGGAAATCCGCGCTGCCGATGGAGGGGAAGCGGACGGCCAGCGATCCATAATTGCGGCCCTTGCCCTCCGCTGCGTGACAGCCGCTGCAGTACGCTCCGTAGAGCTGTGGGCCACTCAGCCTAGCCGGTTTCTCTCCCAGCACTTGGCGTTTCACGCGATTTCGAGGTTGGAACTCGGTGGGAACTTCGCGACTGCGCAAAAAGAGCACGAAGGTGGTGAGCAGGTCAGCCTCTTCCTGGTTCTCGGCCATGGGCGGCATCTGGCTGGCGGGCACTACCCCGGCCGGATCCATTAGATGGCGACGCAGGTAGTTGACCAGCGTCTTCTCGCCGGGCACGCCGGCGAACTTCAGATCACCGATGGCCTTGCGACCAGCGGCATCGAGCGCCGCACCTTCATCACCGCCGCGCCCCTGGATCTTGTGGCAGCCCAGGCAACCGCGCTCCATGGCCAGAGCCTGCGCTTCGACGACGCGCGGCATGCCTACCCGCGTGTGGAGGAAGGCGTCGATGGAAGCGAGGTCGGCGGGCGCGACTTCTCCGTAGCTTGACTTCCAAACCCCGGTCGCATCCTGAGCCCGCCGAACCAGGTGGTCCGCGTGCCAGTTGCTGCGATAGCCCTTCAAGCCGGCGTAGGAAAGATTGGGGGCGGTCCCACGGCCGGCGCCCTCCAAAGTGTGGCAGCTCAGGCAGTCGAGACTCTCCACCAAGCGGCGACCGCGCTCCAGTTCGGTGCGCGAGAGGAGCGGCGCCACGTCGTGACAGGCGCCGCAGCCCGCTGAAAGATGCTGCGCGTCGAGCATCTGCTCGTCCCAGAAAGAAACGAATCCGTGGGCGGCCGCTTTGGTGGTGGCGCGCCCCTGCCCGCCGTGGCAGACCGTACAGCCGAACTCTCTGGGGTCGTGCGGGATCGCCGGATGCGCGCGGAACAGCTTCTCCTCTGCAAGAGGCGCAGCCTTGCCCATCCCCAGATGGCAGGAAACGCAGCGGTCCGTGACGCCCAGTTTTGGTTTCCAGATTTGCTGGATGCCCAGCGGCACCGGCGCTGAACCCGACTGAGCCGCCAGTTGGTTGTAGCGGGTTTGCACGTCCCGCCATTCCGCGAAGTAGGGGCGCAGCGGGGCCGACGCCAGCACCAGGAGGAAAATCACGCTCAGCAGCGCGAACACGCGGGTTAGGCGTCCGGGCTTGTAATCCTCGGGATTGATTTGCGGTGCGCGCATCTCAGTAGATCCCGTCTCTCCACGGCAGGGTGAACTGCCACCCCGGCCCCCGGAACAGCACGCCGATAACCGTGAGCGCGGTGCTGGCGAGCAAAAACCACAAATAGATCCAGAAGGCGAGGCTGCGGTCGCCCAGCCAGGCAATGACGCCGTGATCGCTGGGGTGGGCAGCCGGGAGGGTCATGAGAACGGCCACCAGCCACAGCGGCAGCACGATGGGCCACACCGGATGCGCGCCGGTGAACAGGAAGATGGCCGACAAAAAGCCCACGCTTCCCCACAACCATGCAAGCTTGTGCCCGGTGCGCGTTCGCCAAAGCGCTTCGCGCCTCAGGTTGACGTTGAAATAGGGAATGACCACGAGCGCCAGGACCACAAGTCCGGGTAGGAGCACGCCGGAGAAAATCGGCGGGTAGTAGTGCAGCAGTTCCTGCAGGCCCAGAAAGTACCAGGGCGCCTTGGCAGGGTTGGGCGTCTTATGCGGGTTGGCGATTTCCTCCAGGGGCGCATCCACGAAGATGGCCAGCAGCACCAGCAGCAGCGAGATTCCCACCAGGGCAACGCCCTCCCGCAGGAACAGGTGGGGCATGGACATCACCTGCGGCTCATCGCTGGCATCCACCGCCGGCTCGCTCTCGCCTTGCACGACCAGCAGCCGGACCGGCGACTGGCGTGCGTTGTCGTCCACCTCGAGAGTGAATTGCGGACCCTTGCTCTTCATCGCTCTTGCTCCATTTATGAGGTCTTCGGTAAAACTTCGGCCGCCGCCAGGGCTGGTACCGGGTCGGCCTCCGGGGGCGCGGGCAATGCCTCGCCGGGTTCACTGCCCGGCTCTCCGAGATAGATCCCGCCGTCCTTGCGCACTCGCCAGATGTGCACCGAAAGCAGCAGAACCAGGAAGAAGGGCAGCACCACGCAGTGCAGCACGTAGAAGCGCAGCAGCGCGTTCTCGTTCACCTCGGTGCCGCCCAGCAGCAGGAACTTGATGTGCTTGCCGAAGAAGGGCATCGAGTCCGCCATATTGGTGCCTACCGTCACACCCCAATAGGCAAGCTGGTCCCAGGGGAGCAGGTATCCCGTGTAAGAAAGCAGGATGGTGAGCAGCAGCAGCATCACGCCGATCACCCAGTTGAACTCGCGGGGCGGCCGGTAGGCGCCGGCGAAGAACACGCGCACCATGTGCAGCAGCACCAGCGCCACCATGGCGTGCGCCGCCCAGCGGTGCAGGTTGCGCAGGAACGGTCCCATGTAGACCACGAACTGCAGGTCCTTCATGTCTTCATAGGCCCGTGGCACCGAGGGGTGGTAATAGAACATGAGGAAGATGCCGGTCACCACCAGGATGAAGAACGTGGCAGCCGCCATCCCGCCGAGATAGTAGGTGCGCGTGAACTGAATGGCGCGCACGTTCACCTTGACCGGGTGAATGTGCAGGAAGAGGTTGCTGAAGACGGCAAGGGAGCGGTTGCGGTTGGTATCCGCAAGCCCGTGACGGAAAATCGAGCGGAAGACGCGGTTCTGCATCCCTGCGTCCAGGAGCCGGCGATAGCTGTGGGATCGGGGCATGGGTCAGACCTTGAGGACGGCGTCCCGCTCAACCTTCTTGCTCACGTCCACCACCAGCGCACCCTGCTCGAGCGTAAGCAGCAGGCGCAGCAGGGGTTGGGGCGCAGGGCCCGCGGTGACGGCGCCATCGGGGGAGAAGCGGCTGCCGTGGCAGGGGCAGAAGATGCGGTTGTTCTCGCGCTCGTACTGCGTCAGGCAGCCCAGGTGGGTGCAGACCGCGCTCATGGCGAAAAACCCGTCCGGCCCGTGCACCACGTAGACCCTTTGTTGTGGAAGCGCTACCAGCATGCCCGCGGGAATCTCCTCGGGCTTGCCGATAAGGAAACGGCGCTCCTCTTCGAACAGCACTTCCGGCCACAGGAAGCGCACGGCGGTGATGAAGGTACCCAGGCCGGCCACGCCCATGGCGCCGGCTCCGATCAGCGCAAGGAATTCGCGGCGCCTCTCATCGGCTTCCTCCAGCGGCATTCTCAGGTCATCGAACAAGGGCATTGAGGTTCTCCTATCACAGGACGCGGTCGGCCAGCGCCATGACGTCCGCCTCGTCGGCGCGATACAGGGCGAGCATGCTGATCACGCTGGCGGGGCAGCGGCGCGCACACAGGCCGCAGCGGATGCAGCGGGTTTCGTCCTTGATGAGCGCCGCACCGCCGCCGCCGTCGAAAACAGTGGCCGGTTCACCGTTGGGCAGAAGCGCCAGCGCTTCCGTCGAACGGGCGGAAACGCGCGCCAGCGAGACCAGATCAATGCACTCCTCCGGGCAAACGTCCACGCAGCCGCCGCACTGGATGCACTCGGTCCCCTGCATGCGCGAGGAATCGAAAATGGTGTTGACCCAGCAGTGCAGGCAGCGCTTGCCTTCCGTCTGGGCCTCGATTTCCGAGAGGCAAAGCTCCACTTCCTCGCGCGGCTGGCGGCGCTCGATGGGAAGTACGGGAACGCGGCGGCGGGTGATGGTCTCGTAGTCGCCGCGCGCGAAGGGATGGTCGTATCCAAAGGTCGGAAACACGCGCACCCGGTATTCCACCGGTAGGTCGCCGCGCCCGGTGAGGTAGGTGTCGATGGACTTGGCGGCGCGCCGGCCGTCGGCCACCGCGGAGATGATGATGCGCGGGCCGAAGGCAACGTCCCCTCCGGCGTACACTCCGGCGGCGGAGGTGGCCAGGGTTTCGGCATCGACCACCACGGTCTGCTGCGGCGTGGTCTTGAGGCCATGATCGGCGCCCAGGAAGCTCAGGTCGGCGATCTGGCCGATGGCCAAGATGAGGGTGTCGCAGGAGATCTGCTTCTCGCTGCCTTCGACAAACTGCGGGGAGAACTTTCCCTGTTCGTCGAAGACGCGCGCCACGTCGAGGGTCTCCAGGGCAGTCACGCTGCCGTTGCCCAGCGCGGCCTTGGGCCCGCGCCGGTGGAGGAGACGGACGCCTTCGTGAGAGCCCTCTTCGATTTCTTCCGCGTCCGCCGGCATCTCATGGCGGGCCTCGAGCGACATCATGGTCACGCGCCGGCGCAGCAGGCGCGAAGCGGCCACGGCGGCGTCCACGGCCAGGTTGTGGTGTTCTTCGTCCGGCTCTGAAGTACCGCCAAACCGGCGCGCGGCCCGCGCCACGTCGAAGGCCACATTGCCGCCGCCCACCACCAGGACGTTTTCTCCGATTTCCAGTGGCAAGCCCAGGTTGAGACTGATCAGAAAGTCGAGGGCGGTGAGCACTCCTTTCTTGTCGGCGCCCGGGAACTTCAGCATCCTCCCCTTGCGGCAGCCCGTCGCCAGAAATACGGCGTCGAACTGGGCGCGCAGATCGGAGAACGTGATCGCGCTGCCGATTTCTACGCCCAGCCGGAATTCCACGCCCAGGAAGCGAACGAATTCGATCTCGCGCTCCAGCAACGCGCGCGGCAGGCGGTAATCAGGGATGGCGAGGCGCATCATTCCGCCCGCCACCGGAGCCGCGTCGAAGATGGTGACGCGGTGGCCCATCAGCGCCAAGTCGTGGGCGCAGGCCAGTCCGGCAGGGCCGGAGCCGATCACCGCGACCCGGCCTGACTTGGGCGCAGGCGGACGCGGACGCTCTACCACCTTCAGGATTTCGTCGAAGCTGAAACTGCTTTCGACTCCGTAGCGCTCGTTCACAAAACGCTTCAGCGCGCGGATGGCAATGGGCTGGTCCAGTTGCCCCCGACGGCAGGCCGCTTCGCAAGGATGCGCACAGATCCGCCCGCAGATGGAGGCCAACGGATTGGGGGCCCGGGCAAGTAAGAAAGCTTCGCGATACCGCCCTTGCGCGATCAGGCTCACGTATCCGCCGGCGTTGGTGTGCACTGGACACGCCGCGCGGCAGGGGAAATTGGTTTCCAGGTAGCGCACATTCAGAGGATCTCGCCCCTCCCACCAGGAAGCACGCACCGCGTCTCGGGCCGTCTGCGACGCCGCCCTGTTGCCGAGTTGGTGCGAGGGGTGCGACAAACTGATTCACTCCTGTCCGTTGGTGAGGTTGTGGGAACCAACCGGAGCACTTGCCGCCAGGTCGCGGATGGTCGTCCCGACCAGAAACTCCACGTACGCGTCCCGCAGCCTTTTCCAGGGAGCGTGAGCGGAGCACGGCCGGGCGTCGGAGCACTCCGGATTCACGCCCAGCAAGCATTCCGGCCGGCCTACGGGACCTTCGAAGACTTCGACCACGTCGCCCAGGCGAATCTCACCGGCCGGCCGCAGGAGACTGTAGCCTCCCTTCGTTCCCCGGGTGGCAGTTACCAACCCTGCGTGGCGCAGCATGAGCATGATCTTGGGCAAGTACTGCAACGGCACGTTCGCCTCGCGCGCCAGGTGGCGACCCAGCACCGATCCTCCTTGTGGCTCTCGCGCCAGCCGGCTGAGAGCACGCATTGCGTACTCAGAGGTGGTGGAAAACACGCGCTGTTCACCTCTTGATGAACAAATCCACTTCTAGTTCTTGACCCTTCAGGAATGCTGTGACAGCCGTCACGTTTGCCAGTGACATTGCTCACATGCCCTCAGGCAGGCTGCACGCTAGGGGGTAGGCGTTAGACCAAGTGCGAATACCTAGATGCCCGGCAGATCGCGCAGGCCGGCGCTGGCCACCCGTCCCTGGACGACTGCGCGGAGAGCCATTTCGGCATCGGCACGCATTGCCGGTCGCGCATAGCCTGCGACCAGCTCACCAGCTCGTTCTCGGGCGCGGGCGAACATGTCTGTGCGGCCCGCATCCTGCCAGGCGCGCAGCGGCTCACGATCGATCACCGGCGAGGGCAGGTACTGCTCGCTGCGGAAGAACCGGCGGGTCTCGGCGAGCCTGAGGAAGTCGGGCTGGTCGCCGGCGGCGCGGAACGTCTCCACCGCCAAGCTGGCGGCGCGTGACTCGATTCCCTGCGCCAGTCGCAACGCCGACCCGATGGCCTCGGCGTCCATCACCAGCTTCTCCGCACTCTGGCACGCCAGGAAGTCGAGCATGCCCGCGCCTGACACCATGTTGATCCCGGCCAGCGCGCCCAGGACGGCAGTGATTCCGCTCTCCATCCCGGCTTGCGCGTCCGGGATCTTGGCATCGCTGGCGACCAGGTAGCCGTGCGTCGGCAGACCCAGGTGTTTGCCCACCTGCGCACAGGCAGCGTTGAGCATGGCGGCTTCCACGGCGCCCATGGGCGTGGTCGCGGTGCGCATATCGAGAATGGAGGGCGCTCCACCCCAGACCACGGGGGCTCCGGGCGCCGCCAGTTGGTGAACCACAATGCCGCTAAGGCACTCCGCGGCGTGCTGGACCACCGCGCCGGCAAGTGTGACGGGAGCCGTAGCCCCGGCCAGCGGTACCGGCACCACCTCCACCGGCACACCGGCGCGGGCCAGCTCCACCAGACTCTGCGCGGAGAAGTCCGACCAGCTCAAGGGCGACGACGAGCACACGTCGAACACCGCCCGCGGCTTGGCGCGCAGAGCCTCTCGCCCTCCGGCTTCGGCGACCAGCATGTCGATCATCACCGGCAGATTCTCCATCCCGAAAGCCCCTGTCACTACCGGTTTCTGCGAGTGCCAGAGCACCAGGAACAAGCGGTAGAGGTCTCCCACCGATGCGGGCACATCGCCACACACGACCGCTGTCGACTGGGCCGCGTACTGGGGCAGCATCTCGGCCACCTGGACCAGGCGTACCAGGTCGCTGGACGCCGCCAGCCGGGGTTCGCGAGTTTCGGGGTCCAGTACGTGAAGGCACGACGAGCCCGGAGCAAAATGTACGGCATCGCCGCCATAATGGACGGTTGGCTTCCCCGCGCGGTCATGGAGGCAGAACTGGCGCGGCGCCGAGGCCGTTGCCCGCCGCGCCAGCCCCTCAGGGATGCGGACCAATCCCCTCTCCACGCGCGCGCCATGCGCCGACAGCAGGTCGAGAACTGCCGGAGCTTGGATGCGCACCCCCGGTTCGCTCAACAGCTGGCAGGCCTCCTCCAGGATGCGATCCACCATCGTGGCCGGGAGCAGTTGCAGTCGTGGTTGCATGGCGGATGTCTTAGGGCGTTGCCGGACCCAAAAGCGATTTCACCAGGGCTACGGCGCTGACCGCGTCCCTGCCCCAACCGTCGGCGCCGATCTCTTCCGTCCACTGCCGGGTGACCGGCGCTCCGCCGACGATTACCTTTACCCGCGGGCGCAGCCCGGCGCTCGCGATCTGATCGATGAGCTGCTTCTGGCCGATCATGGTAGTGGTCAGCAGCGCGGAGGCGCCTACGATATCCGCGTTGGCTTCGATGGCCTTCTGCGCGAATGCTTCCGGGGCCACGTTCACACCCAGATCGAAGACCTCGAACCCATTGGCCGAGAGCAGGATGGCCACCAGGTTCTTGCCGATCTCGTGGATGTCGCCGCGTACCGTGCCCAGCACCACCCGTCCGCGGGCTTGCCGCTCGATGCCGCGCCGCCGCATCTCCGGCTCCAGCACTTTCATGGCGGCCTTCATGGCCTCGCCGGCCGCCACCAAGTCAGGCAGGAAGACCTCCCGGCGCCCGAACTGCCCGCCGATCCGGTCCATGCCCGGCACGAACCCCAAGTTGATTGCGTCCAGCGGCTCCACCCCGCGCTCCAACACCTGGCGCGCCAGCTCGGCGGCGCGCTCGGGCGCCCCCTCGAGGACACTCTGCTTCAGCGATTCCAGAAACTCTTCCTGCATCCGATCCCGGGAGCCTCCGAGTAGGCCTCATCTTCTCCAAAATCCCACCCTCTGGGCTGTGACCCTTGTCACACACCCGCAGCACCAGGCTGGACATCTACCCGCAGTTCGTACCAGAGTCACAGCGGCGGGTAGTGGACCGGCTCTCCAGCCTGTCGCGGAGGGCGCAGGAGGGAATTGCGCAAGCAAACGCAAGCAATTGCGGAAAATGAACTGGTGCTAAGTGATTGAGAAGATGGTGGCCAGGGACGGAATCGAACTTGAGCCGCTTGTGCGGGC
>CAZXVY010000093.1:0-9238 GCA_964644115.1 uncultured Terriglobales bacterium | reverse complement strand
GAGCCCTTCGTGTCCGGCGCCTGCCCCGATTCCATCGGGGTGGTTCGCTTTTTCCGCACCCTGTTCGGTGCATAAAGTCGGGTACAATGGCCAGCAGATACGCCGGAAAACGATCGTCTCTGCACGAGGCCCGAACTTGTCCACCGCCACGCTTCCCCAACTTCCCCACCATAAGCTCAAGACCAAGGTCAAAGCCGGCCAGCGCGCCTGCAATGAGAAGAACGAGAAAGGGAAAATCTGCGCCGGACACCTGAAGCGCTGGTTTTACTCGGTGGACGTGAAAGAGCAGGCCTGCGGCGACCTTGAACAATCCTTCGGCCGCGACGCCGAAATCTACCGCTGCGAGCGCTGCAAGACGCTCTACCTGCCGCATCCCGACGAGCCGCGCGGCCTCAACGTGGCCGGGGCCGGCCAGCTTTCCGTGTTCGGCCTCACCGTCGCCCCCAAGCCGCAAAAAGAGGCTGCTGCCGCAGCCGCAGCCAAGGAGGAGAAGTAGGAAGGGCGCCAAGAGCGTGAAGCACTCCAGCCTCATCTACGACTGGAACGCCCAAGGCGGCGACGACTTCCGTCCCGCCGGGCCCGTGCTGCTCAACGACGAATCCCTGCGCGACGGACTGCAGTCTCCCTCGGTGAAGGATCCCACGCTGGCCGAAAAGATCGAAATCCTCCACCTCATGGAGGTCCTGGGCATCAACTCGCTCGACCTCGGACTTCCCGGCGCCGGCCCCCGCGCCTATGAAGCGGTGGAAAGCCTGGCGCGCGAAATTGTCCGCAGCAAGATGAAGATCAAGGCCAACTGCGCCGCCCGCACTCATCAGAACGACATCCGCCCGGTGGCGGAAATCTCCCAGAAGACCGGCTTGGCCATCGAAGCCGCAACTTTCATCGGCTCCAGCCCCATCCGCCGGTATGCCGAGGACTGGACGGACGACTTCCTGCTGCGCACCACCGAAGAAGCCGTGAAGTACGCCGTCTCGCTGGGTCTGGAAGTGATGTACGTCACCGAGGACACCATCCGCTGCGACCCGGAAACCATCAAGCGCCTGTACTCCAACGCCATTTCCTGCGGCGCCCGCGCCCTGGTCCTGTGCGACACCGTGGGCCACGCCACTCCCAGCGGAGTGCGCGCCCTGGTGCGCTTCGTGATCGAGCAGGTGGTGAAGCCGTGCGGCGAAAGCATCCGCGTGGACTGGCATGGGCACTGCGACCGCGGCCTGGCGGTGGCCAACTCGCTGGCCGCTCTGGCCGCCGGCGCCCACTGCGTCCATGCCTGCGCCATCGGCATCGGCGAGCGCGTCGGCAACACCCAGATGGACCAGATGCTGGTCAACCTGAAGCTGATGGGTGTGGAGCCCTGGGCGCGCCAGGACCTCACCCGCCTCAAGGACTACTGCCAGGCCGTCTCCCGGGCCACTGGCGTGCCCATTCCCAACAACTATCCCGTGCTGGGCGCCGACGCTTTCCGCACCGCCACCGGCGTGCACGCTGCCGCCGTCATCAAGGCCTTCAAGAAGGACGACGTGGAGCTTGCCAACGCCGTCTATTCCGGCGTGCCCGCGCACTTCTTCGGCCTGGAGCAGGTGATCGAAGTCGGCCCCATGTCCGGCAAGTCCAACATCCTGTTCTGGCTGAGCCGCCGCGGTATTCCTGCGACGGAGGAAGTGGTGGAGCGCATTTTCCGGCGCGCCAAGGCCGCCGACCGCCTGCTCTCCGAAGCCGAGATCCTGGAGTGCTGTTCAGCCCCGGCCGCTCGCGCCGCCAACTAACCGATGCCGGAGCAACCCCCAAACCGTAGCGCAGACGACGGCCTTCAGGTCCACCTCGACCTCAGCTTCCCCGCGCAACTCGACGCCATCGCTCCCGTGGTCGAACGCATCACCCAGATCGCCCGCCAGCAGAAGTTTCCCGAAGACAAGGAAGCCGAAATCGGGCTCGCCGTACAGGAAGCCCTGGTCAACGCCTGCAAGTACGGCTGCAACTACGATGCTTCCAAGTCGGTGCACTGCTGGGTGGGCTCCGGCGGCGGCGGCTTGCTCATCGTGGTCCGCGATCCCGGCCCCGGCTTCAATCCTGACGCCCTGCCCAATCCCCAGGAAGGCGAGCACGTCTTCCGCGACCACGGCCGCGGCATCTTCCTCATCAAACAGCTCATGGACGACGTCCGCTTCGAGCGCGGCGGCACCGAACTCCGCATGCGCAAAGACAACAAGGGCTGAGGTGTAGCGCGGCCGCCCTCGGCTGGGGTGACGCGCACAGCGCGGCATGCCTGCCCGGCAACGCCACCCTTCGTGGTTCCTTCGTGTCCTTTGTGGTTGGCTGTTTCCCTTTTGCCTTTTTACCTCCTCCCTCCTGCCTCCTACCTCCCAACCTACTGCATTTGAAGTAACCCCCCTCCAGGTACCAAGGTGGGGGTCAAACACCACCTTTGTCTCATTGCCCCCCCCCACCCCACCTGCTCAAATAGACGTTCCGGAAGTCCCCCTTCCGACGAGCCCTATTTCCAGAGGAAGAGCTGTTAGCCAAGGGCCAAGAGCTAACAGCTAATAGCGAGGTTTTCCCGTGAAGCGTTTCGCGAAGCTCACCCTGGTTTCTCTCATCCTGCTGACAGGATTCGTACTGCTGCGCGGTACCGCGCCGCAAGTAGCGACAGGCACATGGCAGAGCGGTTCCGAGATGTCGGAAGCCCGCACCGGCGCGGCCGCAGTCACCCTAGACGACGGCCGCGTTCTTGTTTTCGGCGGGACTACTTCGAGCGGCGGCGCCACCAACGCCGTCCAGGTGTTCAGCGACGGCTCCTGGAGCGACCTGGGCGCGGTCATGCTCGACGCCCGCTCCGGCCACAGCGCCACGTTGCTTAAGGACGGCCGCATCCTGCTCGCTGGCGGCGAGAACTCTTCCGGCCCTCTTTCTTCGCTTGAGATTTACGACCCTTCGTCCAACAGCTTCGCCTCTGCCGCTTCGCTCTCCGGCGCGCGCAAGTCGCACGGCGCAGCCCGCCTGCCCGACGGTCGCGTCCTGATGATTGGCGGTTCTGACGGGGCTGATCCTTCCAGTGCCCTGGCATCATCCGAAATCTATGATCCCGAATCCGCCAGCGTCTCCGCCGGCCCTTCGCTGGGCGCGCCTCGCACCGGCCTCTCGGTCACCCGCCTGCTCGATGGCAAGATACTCATCGCCGGCGGCAACAACGGCGAAGCCGACCTCGCTTCCACTTTGATTTACAACCCGGCCGACGGCAGCCTGTCCGCAGGAACTAGCCTCTCGGTTCCTCGGACCGGACATAGCGCCATCCTTCTTCCTTATAACAACTCTGTACTCATTTCTGGCGGTTCCGGCCTTGCCTCCGCCGAGCTTTACGTTCCTTGGACTTCAAGCGTCTCAGCAACCGGCTCAATGTCCGCTGCTCGCAGCGGCGCGGCCGGCAGCGGCACTGCTTGGGACGGCGTGGTTGTAGTCGCTGGTGGCAGCGGGTCAGCTTCGAGCGAGCTTTATGGATTCGCGACGGTGAAGACCGATGCCGACGACTATGCCCCGGGAACTATTGTCTTCATCACCGGTTCCGGCTGGCAGCCCGGCGAGACCGTGACCCTGGTTCTGCACGAGATCGCCGACTTTCACGGCGACCTGACCCTCACGGCAGTGGCCGACGCGTTCGGCAACATCGCCAACAGCGAGTACGCCCCGGAAGAGCACGACATCGGCGTCCGCTTCTACCTGACCGCGGTGG
Source organism: uncultured Terriglobales bacterium (assembly GCA_964644115.1). GTDB lineage: Bacteria > Acidobacteriota > Terriglobia > Terriglobales > Acidobacteriaceae > CAZXVY01. Next base: position 5,511 of record CAZXVY010000093.1, on the reverse strand, counting down.
GGGCAAGCTCGCAGGCGCAAACGACGTTTACCGATGCCGAGTTGCTGACCGCTGAGATTGTGGGTACCAACAATGACGTAACCGTCACACAAGGATCGAATACCTCCTTTGACATTAGACTAAGTGCCGCGGGCGCGATCCTCTGCACGACTACTTCCGGTAACCCAGCCACGGCTAAGGTCAACACCGTGTACTCCATCAACGCGGCAGGAGTGCTTTCCAGCAGTACGCTGTCCGCTGCCCAAAACTTCTTTGCTGGCGCCCCACTGGGCGGCCCGAACTGCAGCGTGACTTGGACTGGCGCGGCTACGCCCTACACTGTCCCAGCCTCGGTGAGCGCGGCAGCCACGACGCCCGTCGGAGCCTATACGATCACCCTCAGCACGACTGCGGGGACCACGGCCATAACCAATCCCAACGCGACGGGAGCGAAACTGGCGGACGATACTCAGACCCTCATCACCGTGCACGTGGTTGCCCCCACCAACACCCCTCCGGTGCTGAATCTGCCGGCCGACATCACAACTGAAGCTACCAGCGCCGCCGGCGCAGTGGTGAATTTCAGCGCCACCGCCACCGATGCCGAGGACAACCCGGATCCGACGCCAGTTTGCGTGCCCGCCTCGGGCTCGACTTTCCCCCTGGGCCCCACCCAGGTGGACTGCTCGGTTACCGACAGTGGCGGTTTGAGCGACTCAGGCAGCTTCAACGTCACCGTACAAGACACCACCCCACCGACGATCGATCCGCACGCTGACGTGACCGAAGAAGCCACCAGCGCCGCCGGAGCCATCGTCAACTACACCAGCCCGGCCACGCATGATTTGGTGGACGGCGACGGCGTGGCCTCCTGTCTGCCGGCTTCCGGTTCACAGTTTGCCCTGGGTGATACCACGGTGACCTGCACCGCCAGCGACGCTGCGGGCAACCCCGCCGCCGCCACCACGTTCAAGGTAACGGTGCAGGACACGACGCCCCCGGATACCAGCATCCTCACCAATCCCGGCAACCCGACCAACAGCACGTCGGCCACCTTCACCTTCACTGGCAGCGATGCGGTAACCGCCGCGGGGGACTTGACCTTCGAGTGCGAACTCGATGGCGCCAGCTTCCAGTCCTGCAGCAGCCCGCAGAACTACCCAGGGCCGCTGGACGAGGGCTCTCACACCTTCAAGGTGCGGGCCCAGGATGCAGCCGGCTACACCGACGCGACTCCCGCGGAATTCACCTGGATCGTGGACACCACGCCTCCGACCGTGAACGTCAGCTTCGCGAGCCCGGTTTTTGGCTCCGGTGGCTGGTTCAACGCTCAGGACTCGGTTCCGGTCAGTGGCAGCGTCACGGCCAGCGATCCATCGACCGTGACCGCCATCTCGTGCTTGATTGATGTTCCGACGCTCACCCTGGGCGCGCTGGTCGACGGGAACACGGCGAACGCCAGCCGCACTCTCAGCGTTTCCGGTCAGGGCGTGCACAACATCAGTTGCACGGCCACGGACGCAGCAGGCAACACCGGCGCAGCCTCTCCGGGTTCAAGCAACACCGCCACGGTGAAGATTGACACCCTCGCGCCCGACCTTCAGCAGGTGCTCACCGGCGGATTCCAGCAACCGATCACGTTCATTACGTTCATCACCGCCAACCGCCACGAATTTGATTACGGTGCTCAGGACGGCGGCAGCGGCATCGATCCCAACACGTGCATGGTTGTCATCGAGGGGCCCGGAAGCAACGACGTCACCTTCCCGTGCTCTGACGGTTTGACGTTCACGCTGGAGGGAAAGCTCACCAATCCTCCGGACGGGGCCTATACGGCACAGATTTCCGCTTCGGATCTCGCCGGCAACCATAACCCCGGCCAGCCATTCCCCGTCACCCTGGACAACACCGGACCCACCAGCAGCGTCGTCCACCTCAATGGCCCCATCGTGGGAAGCTTCGTGACCTCCTCCACCTTCTTCCGTGGTGCCTGCGCCAGTGACGGCACCGGCGTCGGCTGCGATCCCACGCCGGTTCTTGCCTACGACAACGGTAGCGGCAGCTTCAGCGGCTTCGGCGCGACCACAGACTTCTCCATCCCGCTACTGGGAGACGGCGCCAAAACGCTTCGCGTCAAGACGAAAGACCTGTTGGGTAACGAGGGACCGGATGCGACCTTGAACGTCACCCTGGACAACACCGGGCCCACCAGCAGCGTCGCCTACCACAGCGGGCCCGTCTTCGGGAGCTTCGTCAGTTCCAGCACCGTATTGCGCGGCGCCTGCTCGAATGACGGCGCAGGCGTGGGCTGCGATTCACCGCCGTCCATGTTCTTGGCCTATGACAATGGCAGCGGTCTGTTCAGTGCTTTTGGCGCGACCACGGACTTCTCCATCCCCAACTCAGTGGCTGATGGTGCTGTAACCGTGAAGGCCAAGACAAAAGACCTGCTCGGCAACATTGGGGCAGACGCTATGTTGATGGTCACGCTGGACAACACCGGCCCCACGGTAAACGTAACCGGCGTTTTGGAGGGTGGCATCTACACCCTGGGCGCCGTGCCGGCTGCCGGTTGCAGCACCACTGACCCCGGCGGCTCTGGCGTGGCCACCAATGCCACCGTGCTAGTGGCCGGCGGCGTGCCTCCGGGCGTGGGTAGCTTCACGGCCACCTGTTCCGGCGCCGTGGACAACGTCGGCAACCCGCAGGCTGCTCCGGTCGTCGTCAACTACACCGTGCAGTTCGCGGGACCGGGCGCTTGCCTTGCCGGACCCGGCCACCAGGTCCTGCAGCCTATAGAGCTCACTGGCTCCAGCACCTTCCCCAAGAAGCAAGGGCGCACTATTCCGGTCAAGTTCCGGGTCTGCGATGCCAACGGCGTTTCCATCGGCCCGACTCCGGTCGTGACCAGCTTCTTCTTGACGGGAGTGGGTACTGGAACTCCGAGTCCGGTTCCGAACGAAGATCCGGAGTCCACGACGCCAGACACGACGTTCCGTTGGGACGGCGAGAAGTGGATGTTCAACCTCAGCACCAAGAACCTGTTCGCTGGCTACACCTATCAGTACACCATCACCTTGACCGACGGCTCGACCATCGTGTTCCAGTTCGGCATGAAGTAACCACTTCCTTTGGGGAGATGCCCTGGGCCCGCTAACCATCGGGTCCCGGGGCATGGGGAAAGAGGGCGGGGCAGAATCCCCGCCCTTTCTTTTCCAGCCGCTAGCTCACTGGCTTGTAGCTTTTTGCTGCCGCCCGCCAGCCACCAGCCACTAGCCATTGTTGTCTCTGCGTGCTCTGCGGTCTCTGCGTTGAAGTCTTTTCCTCCTTCCTGCCTCCTCCCTCCTGCCTCCTGCCTCCTCCCTCATATTGACATCCCCGCTCTACGGCTGTAACTTCGCCCTTTCTAGCTGCGCGCGCCGGGGAGGTCGGGGTGGACAAGAAGTGGTACGAGTATTTCGTCACCCTGGGCCCTCCCGCGGGCGAGGCCCCGGCGCCCACGGATGAGTCGGATGCTCAACCGCCGGAATCTCCGCCCACCCCCGCGCAGCGCGTAGCGGACATTGCCGCCGCCGTCCCTCCGCCTCCCGAGTTCACGCAGCCGGTGGCCAACGCGCTTTCCTTTGACGATATCTACCAGGCCGCCGGCATCGAAGTCCCGGCGCATCGCTACTCCATCCTGAAGGTCGCCGACATGCTGGAGAGCGAGCACATTCGCGGCATGGCCGCGCCGGTGAAGCGCAGTTCCATCCTGGTGGCGCTGGACGCCGCCGGCGTCAAGGTAGACGAAATCATCAAGGACGCCGTCCGCCGCGACCGCGCCCTCGATGCCTTCGAGGCGCTGCAGCAGCGCGCCCTGGAAAAGCTCGAGGCCGATAAGAACAAGGAGATCGGCCGCATCCAGGCGGAGATGGACCGCCACCTGGCCGAGCAGAAGGCCCTGCTGGAAAAGAGCCGGCAGGAAGTGGCGCGCGAGAAAGATCGCCTGCGCGCCTGGCGCGAGGCAAAAAGACGCGAGGAGCAGCGCATCGCCGCGGCCGTTTCCTACTTCGCGCTTGACCAGCCCATCACCGTCAGCCCCGCCGAGGAAGCCGCGCCCCCGCCGGAGAAGGCAGTCCAGAGTTCCTGAGCGGAAAGGAGCCCGTTATGTGGCAACGATTCACGCGCATGGTGCGTTCGTTCTTCGGATTCTTCATCCAGTCGGTGGAAAATCCCGAAATCATCCTGGAGCAGAACATTCGCGACCTCAACGACCAGGTGCCGCGCATGAACGAAAGCATCGCCATGGTCAAGGCCAACGTCACCCTGCTCGAAAAGGAAGCGAGCAAGTACAAGACCGAGCTCGGCGAGCTGACCGCCAAGATCAAGGCCTCCATCCAAGCCGGACGCGACGACCTGGCCGGCAGTTTCGCCATGCAGCTCGAGCAGATGCGCAGCGCCCTGGCCCGCAACCAGGGACAGCTCCAGACCGCCCATGCCGCCTACGACAAGGCGCTCGCCGTGAAGCAGTCTTTCATGCGCGAGAAGGAGCGCAAGACCCAGGAGGCCATGGCCGCCATCCGCGACTACCATCGCGCCCAGTGGCAGAAGAAGGTGGCCGACACCATGGAGCAGTTCGAGGTGGGCGGCATCAGCCAGACCCACGACGACATGGTGCGCAAGGTCGAGGAGCAGACCGCCGTCGCCGAGGCCCGCATGGACATGGCCCTCGACAAGGTGGACTCGCAGAAGTTCAAGATCGAGGAGGAGGCGGAGAAGATTCGCGCCAACGAACTGGTCAAGCAGTTCAAGCTGGAGATGGGCGTGCTCAGTCCGGCGCCCTCCGCCGAGTCCGCGGAGAAGACCATCGGCGCCCGCGAGCCGCAGAAAACTTCCTGACCGCATGCCCGACGTTCCCGAACGCGCCGGCGAGCTGGACGAGCTCAAGGACACCGCCGCCAGCTATTTCAAGGAGGCCCTGGCCTGGCAGTACAACTGGATCACTCTGCTGGGACTGGGCGCCTTCGCCCTGGTGTCGGGCAGCGGCCTGCCGCTGGTGCTGGCCGCCGGCGCCGAACTCGTCTACCTCAGCCTGGTGCCGCAGAGCAGCCGCTTTCGCCGCCTGGTGCGTTCCTGGAAGTACGCCGAGGAGAAGCAGCGGCACCAGATGAAGCTGGCCGAATTCATGGGGGAGATCCCGCCCGAGCTCCAGGAGCGTTACGCCAAAATGAACGAGAACGTGGAGGCCATCCGCCAGAATTACAGCAAGCTTTCCCACAGCTCGCAGATGTTCACCGGCCAGATGGACCAGCGCCTCAAGGGACTGCTCGATGCCTACTTGCGCCTGCTGCACGCCGCCCACCAGCACGGCCAGTACCTGCGCACCGCCGATACCGACCAGGTCTTGCAGGACATCACCGGCCTGGAACGCCGTCTGGAAGAAGACAGCCCGCAGGTGCAGGAGATCAACCGCCGCCGCATCGAGGTGCTGCACAAGCGCCTGGAGCGCTACGACAAAATCCTGGAAAACAGCAAGGTGCTGGCGGCGCAAAT
>CAZXVY010000092.1:1635-9350 GCA_964644115.1 uncultured Terriglobales bacterium | reverse complement strand
TCGCGGGCGACCATGGCGCCGTGGCTGATGATGCCTCCCACTTCCATGACCAGGGCGCCGGCGGTGAGAAACAGCGGAGTCCAGCCGGGATCGGTGAAGGGCGCGACCAGGATTTCGCCTTTGCGCAGACGGGCGCCGTCGCCGGGATCGAGCAGGATGCGGGCGGGGCCGCGAGCGGTCCCCCAGGAAATGGGAGTGCCGCGCAGCAACTCGCCGGCAGCCTGGGCGGGCGGGAGAGCGGGCTTGCCGTCGCTGCGGACGACGATGGGAGGGTTGGCGCGCATCTGGCGGGCGAACTCGAGGCGGCGCGCGGGAATTTGCTGTTGCACCCAGTCCGGGCTGAACTCGCCGTTGGGGCCACGCTTGCCTTGGGCAATCTGCTCCAGTTCAGGGATGGAGAGGAAGAAGAAGTCGTCCTGGGTGGAAATCTGGCCGCGGGCGGCCATGCGGCGCCCTACTTCCAAATAAAGATCGCGGACGTGGGCCAGGCCGATCATGCCGTAGAACTTGAAGGCTTCGCGCAGCGGCATGCGGGTTTCCACCGAGCGCAGCGCGCGGCGAAACAGCCAGCGGCGCAAAGGGCGATATGCCAGGCGCTGCTCGATGGCGGCGACCAGCTCCTGCCGCTGCCGGCCCTGTTGTTCGTAATGCCGGCGGGGCGTGAGTTCCTCCGCGGGATGGGCGAGGTAATTGCGCAGGGTTTCGTAGAGGAAGGTGGGATCGTCGCGCCAGCGAGGGCAGGAGAAATCGAACTCGCGCACGGCGCGGTGGCCGTGTTCACGGAGAAAATCCTGCATGTCGGCGAGGAAGGCGCGGCCGGCTTCACTCTGCTGGAGCGCGGCGGGCAGGCGAGAGACGTCCTCGCGCAGAAAAATGTTGAGGACTTCGTTGCTTCCGGGGGGGCGGGCGGGGCGGGCGGGGTCGCCCGCTTCCACACGGTCACTGGAGAGGATGCATTCGGCCAGGTCCCAAAGGGCGAGCGCCGTCTCCAGGGTGGGGTTGCCGGGGAGCCCGGAGAGCAGGCGGGGGAGAGCGTCGGAGAATCCGGAGCGGGGCAGCGAGTAGTGCAGGTAAGCCAGCGCGGGCAGGGCGAGGAAGGAGGAGAGCAGGGGCTCGACGACACGGGGGAAGGTTTCGTAGGCGAAGTAGCGAGCCAGGGCGAGAATCTGCTCGTCGGTGAGGGCGGCGAAGGGAATCTTGCTGAAGGAGGCCACCTCGTCGCGGCATTCGTGGAGCTGGCGCCAGCCGCGGTCGGGATGGCTGCGCGTCAGGAAGCGAAGGAAGGTGAGTGAGGCGCGCAGCAGCATCCGAAAGCGAAGCCACAGAGTGCGCGGCGGGCGGGCGGGCGCCAGCTCGCCACTGCGGACGTAGCCGGAGAGGAGTCCGGCGACCTCGGCGTCCAGCAGGCGGGTGGAGAAGGCGATGAGGCGCAGGGAAGCCAGGCCCGCGGCCACGTTGACGTTCCAATACATGCGGCCGTCCACCAGATCCAGACCCACGGGCAGGGCTTCGGGATCACGGGCCTGGTCCCGGCTCACCAGGCCCAGAACCACGGCCACCTGGGGCATCATGAGGTGCCTCCAGAATGACCAGGAAAATGGCGGGTGAGGGTAGGGCATGGTCTCGCGCACGTTGTGGTTCGACCAGAAGATGAGGCGGCCGCGGCAGGCTTCCTCATTCCAGCGGCTGCCGAACTGAACGCTAGGGCGGGGTGGGCCGGCGGCGGTGACGGCGCGAGCTTGCAAGAGCCACAGACGCTCGCCGTCGAAGGCCCACTCGACGTCGGCAGCGCGGCCGAGGAGGCGCTCGGCTGCGAGGCCGAGGCGCGCCAGATCGTCGAGCTGCGCGGGAGAAAGGAGCGCGGCAGCTTCGGCGCCTTCAGTCTGCAGAACTTCATGAGGAGCGCGGCGGCGCAAGCGGTAGCGGCAGGGCGTGACTCGCGCCGAGACAACCTGGTCGCCGAGACCGCGCGCCGCCTCAATCACCAGCTCGTCCAGAGCGCCGGTGACGGGATTGAGCGTGAACAGGACGCCGGCGCAGCGCGCGTCCACCATGCGCTGCACGACGACGGCCATAGCCACGCCGTCCTCGGAAATGGCGTGCTGGCGGCGGTAGGCGACGGCGCGCTGGCTGTAGAGCGATTGCCAGCAGCGGCGCACGGCGTCGAGCAGCGCGTCGCGGCCGGAGACGTTGAGGAAAGTGTCCTGCTGGCCGGCAAAGGAGGCTTGAGGAAGGTCCTCGGCGGTGGCTGAAGAGCGCACCGCCAGCGGTGCGGGGCCGAGCGCGTCCGCGGCGGCCAGGATTTCGGCGGCGAGGATATCGTCCAGACCGCGGCGAAAGGCGGCTGTGGTGACCGCGAATCCCTCCGGAACGGGCAGGCCTGCGCCCAGCATGACGCCGAGCTGGGCTGCCTTGCCTCCAGCCTGCGCCAGACTGGTGAGGTCGAGGTCGCGGAGAGGGACAACCAGCGGGTCGGGTGAGGGGCCAGGTTTCAAGAAGGTGGCATTGTACGGAAAGGCAAAAGGCAAAATTAAAAATTAAAAAGGCAAAAGGCAAAAGGAAAAAGATCAGGGGAGGACGGAGGAGGGAGGAACTAGGGTGGCAGCTTGGCGGAGGGATTGGCAGGGGCGGGCGGTTGGGGCAGGCGCTTGAGGACAACCAGAGCGCTGTCGGCATGCTCCACGCGCCGGAAGAAGTCGCGGAGCTCCTGGACCTGCTCCGGCGGCAGGGTGAGGGTCTTGATTTCAAGGACCGCGGTGGAGGCCAGGCGATTTCCTTCCAGAGAGATTTTATGGCGGTAGCTGGCATAGGGAGTCACCAGCTCCACCGGCTCGGGGAGAGTTTCCACAGCGAAATCCTGGGGCAGTTGGAACTCAAAGTGGTGGCCGTTGGTGCGCAGGTAGCCGAATTGGAAGGGGTAGGCCCGCTTCTCGCCGGAGGACGGCCAAGGCAGCCGAAGCTTGAGCAGGGAAGGGCGGAAGACCAGAAGGTCGCCCGCCGCCTGAGCAAAATACGGGGCCTCAATTTCGTGGTTTTGGGAGAGCGTTCCCTGGTCGTTCAGGCCGCTGACCGAGATTTTCCTGACCGCGGCGCCGGGCAGCGAGGCTGCGATCCAGTTTTCCGCGCGGCGCACCCAGCCCTCATGCGTGTCTCCTTGAAGGTCCTCCCTTTCCATGGCCGCGGTATGGCCCCAGGCGGTTTCCTGAAGGCTGCCCAGCACCTTGCCGCCGGAAGAGAGCGTGAAGGTGCCGGTGAGCAGCCTGCGGTTCATGGAGCTGGGAGCGATGGGGGTTTCGATGATGTGAGCGCGGCCGCCGTCCACGAGCAGGGCGGAAGTGCCTTGCAGGTGAGGGGGCAACTGGCCGAAGGGCGTGCGGTCGTCGGTAGGGTCGAAGAGAAGAAGCTTGCCGCGTTGGGGATGGTCGAGCAGGGAAAAGAGCCCGGCGGAGGCGGCGGCGACATCGGCAAGCGGGATGGCCGCGATCATGTGGTTGAAGTTGAGGGGGGAAGGAAAGTCGCGGACCACGCCCCGGCGGTTGGTATCAATGAGAACGGGATAGAGGGTGAGGTCACGGGCGCGGAGTAAGCTGCGGAGCAATGTGACCTTGTCCTTGCAATCGCCGTAGCGGTTGCTGAACGTCTCGGAGGCGAGGTGGGGCTGGTAGCCTCCGATGCCGATTTCAATGGCCACGTAGCGGACCTGTTTCTGGACGAATTCGCCCATCGCCTGTGTGGTGCCGAGGCGGCGCGCGGTCTCGGAAATTTCCGGGGAGGGCGCAAAGCGCGGTTCCATCAACTGGGTGGCCCAGCCGGCCACGTCGTCCCAGACGGCGAAGGGCTGACCGCGGACGGCGCCGCGGTCGTCGCGGGCGGGGAAATAGGAGACGGCCAGAGTGGCGGCCAGGCTGAAGCGCGACGGCATTCCTTCTTCCTCGGGAATGGCGGGCAGGTTAGTGAGTTCCCAGATCAAGACGTTGCCTTCGGACCTGGGTTCGAAGGCCGGGTGGTTCAGAATGCGGTGGCGATATTCCCAGTCGCGGGGCGTCTCCAGTTCATAGCGGGAGCGGAGGACGGGGTAGGTCTGCTGAAAATACCAGAAGTCCTGGAGGATGTGGGGCCGGTGGCGGCGCTCATATTCGTAGGCGATGATGCTGTCCACGTCCACCTGGGGAATGAACAGCATCAGCATCTTGTTGTCATCAAAGAGCACGCCGGATTCGGCGGAAAACTGGACTTCGACTGCGTCCTTCATACCCGCTTCGTGGACGGCCTGACCCTTGAGGTTCCAGGCTTTGAGGCCGGAGATTTTGGTTTCGGGGTCGAAGGGCAGGCGGATCCAGGCGAGGCTGTCGCCTTCGCGGGCCAGGATGCGGTAGGCCATGCGGAACCGGCTCTTGATCTCGCCCGATTCCGTAATTACGGTGCGTCCCCAATCGAGCAGGCACACGGCCTTGGTTTCGGGCGGGGAGGCGGGCAGAGGCACGCCGCGCAAGCCCAGCACCCAGTCGGGTGCGCCTGCCGCCGCGGGCAGCGGCAACAGAGTTGCGAGGAGCAGGATCGCGATCCAGGACCCGGTTTTTCTGTGCGTCATCGAGAGCATCCTCTCCGGAGAAATAAGGCCCAACCCGTTGTCAGGGCACGCGCAGGCGTGCATTTCAAAGGCAAACCAAGATCCCTCGACTTCGCGCTCGGGATGACAATTCTAGAAAACTGACTCCTGCGGCACGCGCAGGCGTGCAATTCAAAAGCAAAACCAAGATCCCTCGACTCGCGCTCCCTCCGCCATCGCTTCGCTCCGGCATCGGTCGCGCTTCGCTCGGGATGACAATTCATCACTAGGTTCCGCGCTCGTCGCGCTTCGCTCGGGATGACAATTCTAGAAAACTGACTCCTGCGGAACGCGCAGGCGTGCAATTCAAAGGCAAACCAAGATCCCTCGACTCGCGCTCCCTCCGCCATCGCTTCGCTCCGGCATCGGTCGCGCTTCGCTCGGGATGACAATTCATCACTAGGTTCCGCGCTCGTCGCTCTCTGCTAGGACTTGACGCGCGCCCCCTTTCCGCGTCACTTCGCTCCGCCCGCCACGGCGAGCTTCGCTCGGGATGACAATTCATCACTAGGTTCCGCCCGCCACGGCGGGCTCTGCTAGGGCTTGCGGAAGACCAGGGCTGCCTGGTCGTTGGCAGCGGCGAAATCGTAAAGGCTTTTCAGCAGGAGATAATGGTCGGCCTGCTGCAGCATGCCGGCGTGGGTGTTGATCCGGCTGACGCAAAGAACGTTGTTTCCTTCCTGCGTGGCGGAGGCTTCGTATTCGGAGATGGTGATCTGCCGGTTCTGCGGGGGAGGAAGGTGCTCAAGCTGGTAGCCAGCCGGGGGAAGCACGCGAGTCTCCCGGGTGAAGGACACCGGAACGCGGAGATAAACGGGGTGCTTGCGCTTCCAGGCGGTAAAGCTGCTGCGCGTTTCGACGACGTGGGAGCGAACCATCAAGCGCGAGCCGAGCACCTGGGCGAAGCCGGGCAATTCCAGGCGAAAAGTAATGCGAGCGGAGTCGCTGGAATCATCAAGGCCTTCCCAGGAAACTTCCTGAACGACGGCGGCGAGAAAAGATTCCTGGATTTCCTCACGCAGCTTGCGTTGACGCTCTTCCGCGGAGGTTTCGAAGAACTCGTTTCTGCGCTCCAGGGCCTCCTGGCCCGAGTAGGTGGTGACCCAGAGGACGCGGGCGGCGCCCTCCGGGGTGAGTTGCAATTCGATCTGGCGGTGGCGACGGTTTTGGCCGGGTTCCAGCAGAGCAGTGGTTATTTCCTGGTAGAGCTTTTCCCCGAGGCGCAGTGCGGAGACCCCTTGCTTCTCCCAGGCAACCCAACCCACCGGGGCAAAGCGGGTGCCGGGATCGAAATATTGGAGTGTTTCTCCCCGGTTGACCACGGCGACAACGTCGTTTAACTGGTCGTACAAGGGGATGGCAGAATCAAAGAGCTTGTCGTCGCGCCCGGCCACCCACACCACGTCGGCGGTGAAACCGGCGGCCCGGCACAGGCCCACGAAGAGCTGGTTGATCTCATCGGAAGTGCCGTAGCCCAGCTTCCAGACGTCCTCCGCCGACTTGCGTTCCTTCATGCCTTCGCGCTTGAGCTCCTTCCTGGTGTATCCCTCTTCGTAGGAAAGGTTGCGGATGCGCTCCTGGACGGCGAGGTAGAGCTTGCGCAGCTTGGTGTCCGGGGGATCCTGCGGGGCAACGATTTGCTGCACGGCGCCGGCCAGAGCCTTGGGCTTGCCGATGAACTTGTTGACATATTCCCGAAGGTATTCTTCCGGAATGAAGCCGAAGTAGTTGCGAGAATAGAGCACGTGGTAACGGGCCTTCAGGGAATTGGCGGGTGGCATGAAGGGTTCTTCCTCGAAGGCGGGAAGATCGCGCAAGACGATGGTGAACATGCCATCGTTTCCCAACTGGAAGGGTTTGTCGCCCGGGAGCTGTCGAGGCAGCAAGCGCGAACCGAGACTGCTCTTGGCGGCGCGGAACTCGAGTTGGGCCTCGCGGACGAACAGGTTCTCCTGGATCACCCAGGGACCGCTCATTTCCAAGCTGGATTTTTTCTTCCAGCGCACGCGGTATTCAATGATGGCGCCGGGACGGACGCCGGGCAGGCTGAAAGTTTTGGCCATCCTGCGCCAGCCGCGCCGGCTGCGGGCGATGGTTTTTTCAAAGATGGGCCCGCTGAAGGGAGAGATGGCGCCGTCGGGTTGAATCACGCGGGCGGCGATCTGGCCGGCCTCAACCACCTTGCTGATGTAGGGGATTTCGATGTTGGCGTGCTCGCGGCCCTTCTCGGTGAAGATCTTGATGCGGTAGTAGGTATCCCAGACGCCTTTTTCGTCGTCGCGAGTTTCCTTTTTGAGCAGAATCATGGCGCGGGCGCCGGGCTGGGCAGGGTTGTCGCGGAGGGTGAGGTCGGCGGGGGGAACCGGCGGCCAGACAAACTGCTCCTGGGCCAGCAAGGGAACGGCCGTCAGGGAAAGGGCCAAGCCGGTGAGCCTGGCCAGCGCTAGTACGGGCAGAGAAGCCACAGCCGACTACCAAGAGTGGGCACTATAGGCCAAGGGTAAGGCCGGGTCAAGACGGCGGTTTGCCGGTAGAGGTGCAGGTTGAATCCAGCCTCTAATTCTGTGGCATGATGTGTCCATGCCCAAGAAGAGCAAAGAAACAGCCAGAGACAAAGCCCGGGAAGCGCGCGAAAGGGCGAAGTCAGCCGCCGATCGCGCCCAGAAGGCCAAGCGTGAGGACTTCAGCCAAGCCGCGGCGCGGATGGTCCGAGAGACAACTAAACCGTGAATGCGAAGCTGAATTGTCTATCCAACAGGCGGAAGAACCCTTGTCTCAATTCGTTCCTGTTATCACGTAGTTTCCTAACTGTTACGACTCTCGTAATCCGATCGTGAACCTTTTTGCGAGCAAACTTCCTTAGCCATGGATGGGATTGCTGAGCAATTCAAACTGCACCACTACCCGTTTGTCTTTGAGGCGACAGGGGCGTATATTTATGAGTGCAGCAGAACCCAGGGTGTGGGGGTGAGGTTGAGCCCCCGAGCCTTCCGCAGGCAATAAAGGCCGAAGGAGGGAACACCCGCCGCGGGCCGTGAGTGTGCCGGCGCGGATTTCGGCGAAGTGGTCGAGTGGGCGAAAGCCCACTTTTATTTTGGGTAGTCAG